>JADFIY010000209.1 GCA_022566415.1 Acidobacteriota bacterium | reverse complement strand
CTCGCCATCACCGCAGTGGTCTTTGCCGTGCTGGGACCGGTCGGTGGCTGGGCATATGCCCGTGCCCTGCGTTGGGGTCTCTGGGTACTGCGTCTCGGCTACCCGGTCGCCGCCGTCGTTGCCGCCACCCAGGTCAGCCTGGCAGGGGCGACGCTCCTCATCCTGTACGGCGCGGTCGTCGCCGTGCTTGCCTGGTCACCAGAAGCATCGCGGGCACAGCGCCCGATCAGCGCCAGGCTCCCTGCGCCTCGCCGGCGCAGGCGCACCCAGTGACTCCACGTCTGGCATCCATCGGCGCCGCGGTGTTATCCGGGCTCGTTCCCGGGTTGCTGCTTGCGGGGACAACCGGTGCGGTCGTAGGTGGGACTATCGGCGTCGGCATTGGCCTGGTCGGCGACCGGTTCGAGGTTCGCACTGTGGTTGCTGCCTCGGTGACGGCAGGGACCGTCACCGGCGCCTACATCGGACGCGGCATCGTCAGCGTCATCTGCCTACCGGCGACCTGTGTCTCGTTCGAGATCCTGGGGGCGATCCTGACCGGAGCCGGGGCCTTCATCGGCGTGGGAATGATCGTTGCTTTGGCCACGCGGTCTTTTGATGAGTACCGAGAAAGTCAAGAGTCCTAGAGGCTCCGCAAATAGGGCGCGATCCGGTCCCTGCCGACGAGGCCAGTTGCGGAGCCGTGGCCCGAGCGGCCCGCCGCGAAGCGGCACAAGCGGAAAAATGGCGCTCCGCAAATAGGGCCCGATCCGGTCCCTGCCGACGAGGCCAATTGCGGAGCCGTGGCCCGAGCGGGCCGTAGCCAAGAGCGGAGAAAATGGCTCCACTTCTGTCGAGACGACCCGTCACCTATCGGTGCGCGCTCTCGAGCTCAGGGCGGGGAGACAAGAAGGCCGCTAGGCGGCGGTGAAGATCAGTGCCACATTGTGGCCACCGAAACCGAACGAGTTGCTCATCACGTAACGCACCTCTGCCTCACGCGCTTCGTTTGGCACGTAGTCGAGGTCGCATTCCGGATCCGGCGTTGTGTAGTTGATCGTCGGGGGGATGGTCCCGTCGCGGATCGTGAGCACACTGGCGATCGCTTCGACAGCGCCGGCGCCCCCAAGCAGATGTCCGGTCATCGACTTGATGGATGAGACGGGAATCTGATAGGCACGGTCGCCGAACACGGTCTTGATAGCGACGGTCTCGGTGGCATCGTTGGCCTGCGTGGACGTTCCGTGGGCATTGATGACCGAGATGTCCTCCGGAGCAATCCGAGCATGATCGAGCGCCGCCTTCATGGCGCGTGCTGCACCGTCCCCGCCTGGTCTGGGCAGCGTGATGTGATAGGCATCGGCCGACATCCCGTAGCCGACGAGTTCCGCATACAGCGTCGCCCCACGGGCCAACGCATGTTCGCGCTCCTCGAGGATGAGCGCAGCTCCCCCTTCAGCCATCACGAACCCATCGCGATCAGCATCGAACGGACGGCTGGCACCCAGTGGATCGTCGTTGTTGGTGCTCAGCGCCCGGGCCTGGGCGAATCCGGCTAGAGCAAACCGCGTGATTGAGGCATCTGCGCCACCGGCAACCATGACGTCGGCGGCGCCTCGCTTGATCAGCTCGCCGGCATCGCCTAGCGCGTTGGCGGATGCCGCACAGGCAGTCACCGCCGTTGTGTTCGGTCCGTAGAGATTGAAATCGATCGACACCTGACCGCCGGCGATGTTGGAGATGATCTTCGGGATGCCGTACGGGCTCACCCGATGCGGGCCGATGTGGAACAGCGTGTCGATTTCCTGCTCGAAGGACTCGACGCCACCAATACCAGTGCCGACCACCACTCCGGTGCGGTATGCCTCGGGGTCATCCTCCTCATAGGCGATGCCGGCATCGGCCAGGGCGTCCCGCGCCGCCACCCAGAAGAACTGGGCGTAGCGGTCCATCCTGCGCGCCAGTCGTTTCGGGATGTAATCGGTGACTTCGAAATCGCTGACCTCTCCAGCGATCTTCGAGGGAAGGTCGCTCACATCGATCCGTTGCACGCGACCGATCCCTGACGTTCCGCTGAGCAGGTTCTTCCAGGTCGCGTCGACGGTGGCACCAACAGGGTTGATCGTCCCCAGGCCGGTTATTACGACGCGACGGTCTTCCACAACGCCTCCATCAGCTTGCCAGCTTCTTCTCGACCAGGTCGACGGCTTCGCCGACGGTCGTGATCTGCTCGGCCTCCTCGTCGGGGATCTTCACGCCGAAGTTGTCCTCGAGCGCCATCAGCAGCTCAACGACTCCAAGCGAGTCGACATCGAGGTCCTCCTCGAACTTGGCGTCTTGGGCGAGGGCGTCCCGATCGATCCCAAGCTCGTCGACGAGCAGATCGTTCAGCTTCGACTCGATCTCGCTACGGTCCATGGTTCTCTCTCCTTGATGGATGGTTCACAGGGCGATTCCGCCGTCGACGACAAGGGTATGACCCGTCACGTAGGAAGCGTCGTCGGAGGCAAGATAGCCCACGGCCGCCGCCACTTCCTCTGGTTGCCCCAAACGTCCGAGCGCGATGCGCTCGCTTGCTGCCGTTGTGATCTCGTCGCCCAGTGCGTCGGTCATGTCGGTCTCGATGAATCCGGGGGCGACGGCGTTGACGGTGATGCCCCGACTCCCCACCTCTCCCGCCACCGACTTGGTGAATCCGATGATTCCCGCCTTGGAGGCAGCGTAGTTCGCCTGTCCGGGGTTGCCCGCGATACCGGAAACCGAGCTGATCGAGACAATCCTCCCCCACCTGGCGCGCAGCATCCCACGCAGCGCAGCCTTCGAAGTCAGGTAGACCGAGCGCAGGTTGGTTTCGATGACCTCGTCCCACGCCTCGACCCCCATGCGGAGAACGAGGGCGTCACGAGTGATTCCGGCATTGTTGACCAGGATCTCGACCGAGCCCAGCCGCTCACCAACCACAGCGAACATGGCGGTCACCGAGTCGGCGTCCCCGACATCGGCCTGCACCGCGATTGCGCTCCCGCCGGCGGCAGCGATCGCCTCGACCGCGGCGTCGGCTGCCGCCTCGTTGGCGGTGTAGTTGACCGCCACCCGGTGGCCTTGTGTGGCGAGAAGCTCGGCGACGGCCCTGCCGATGCCCCGCGACCCTCCCGTTACGAGTGCGACTCGGCTCATGCGCTGCGCAGGGCCTGGCGTTCCATGATGATCTGAAGGCCGGTCTTGTCCGTTGGCGGTAAGGCGGCGTCACTGGTGGTAATCGGCTCCACGCGGTCACCCCACACGATTCCGGCCGCTCCCCAGGTCAACCCGGCACCAAACCCGACGAGGATCAGCTTGGCTCCCGGCTCGACCCTGCCGGCGTCGACGGCTTCAGACAACGCGAGCGGGATCGATGCAGCCGACGTGTTGCCGTAGGAGGCGATGTTGGTGTAGATCTTGGCATCGTCGACATCGAGCCGTCGCACGGTGGCATCGATGATGCGGATGTTGGCCTGGTGCGGAAAGACCAGGTCGACGTCGTCTCCGGTCCATCCCGCGTCGGTGATTGCCTTCTCGGCGGCGGCGGTCATCCCGAGGACCGCGGCCCGGAACAGCGCGGTGCCGTCCATGACGATCCGGATCGGAACCGGTGGCTCTCCGAGGTACGACGACCCGACCCCCTGGCAGGTGAGCACGTCGGCGATCGTGCCGTCCGACCCAACGTTGATCGACCGGAGACCTTCCTCGCCCCGTGCCGCCTCGATGACCGCGATCTGCATGCCCAGGCAAATTCCCAGATACGGCGTCAGGGTCTCACGGGCGAATTT
>JADFIY010000032.1 GCA_022566415.1 Acidobacteriota bacterium | reverse complement strand
GCGCCGGGGTATCCCACTCGGCGCCGGCGCATCACTTCGGAGACAAGGACGGTCTGCTGGCTGCCTACGCCGAGCAGGGCTTCTCGATGCTCGCCGACAGCCTCGAGGCCGCGGCGATCGAGGCCGCCGGCCAACCAATGATCGACATCATCAAGGCAAGTGGCGCCGCCTACGTGCGCTTCGCGGTAGAGCACCAAGGCCACTTCCAGGCGATGTTCCGGTCCGGCCTCGACAAGTCGACGTACCCCGAGCTGGATGCGCAGTCCAGGCGGGCATTTGGGGGCCTGAAGCAGCGCGTCGAGGTATTGCTCCAGGAAGGCGACGACACCGCGGATACCGACGTGGTCGCCGCGTATTTCTGGTCGATCGTCCACGGGCTATCCTCGTTGTGGGTCGACGGTGCGCTGGAACAGGTCTTTCCCGACGAACGCCCCGAGCGAATCGTCGAAGGCGTCCTGTCACTTCCGTTCGGGCCAACACCGATCACCCAGTCTGAGCGATAACGCACACTTCGCCGAGTGCTCTGGAACGGCACGTATGAGCGTGGCTTCCAGAACGCACAGGGTGCGTCGAGGATGCGCGCGGGTCAGCTCGTTTCGACGATGCTCTCGGCTCTTCGGCGCACGGCACGCAGCATGTCGAGTCGAATGAGCTTGCTGCCAAGCCCGATCGCCCGCCAGTAATTCCTGAACAACCGCGCCGTGGACTCGTCGGTGGCCCGATTGCATGTATTGGTGGTCAGGCGAGTCCCGGAGCCGTAGGGGACGAGGACGAAGTCGATCGCAGATTTCACGAAGCCGGGTTCGTCGAAGTCCACGAAGGCGGCATGGTCTTTGACCGCTGCGTCGTCTCCGCCGCTGAGCCGCCAGAACTGCCCCACGATCCCCAGTGTCAGGATCCGGTCCGGCTCGCTGTGCAGGATGATGAAACGGCTCGAGGTAATAGCCTCCATCAAGGGTGAAGTCTTAGCCCGATCACTGCGACGCCTCAGCGGCCCCCTCCCGAGCGCGACTCCAGGTAGCGATCGGATCCCTATCAGCAACTTGGTGACACGGAGGTCATCGAACCGGAGAGCCTGTAGCGCCTCCCATACAAGCTCTGGTGGGGCCTCGATGTCGATCTCGGTCGTGTTACTCGAGGTTGCGCCCGGTACAAACTCAGAAGCAAACTGCATCGAACCGATCCTAGGTTGGCCCCAGCCGGCGCTCAGCTTGCGCGGTGGATCGCTTCGAGGAAGGCATCACCGAACGTCGCCAGCTTCTTGGGGCCAACCCCGCTGATAGACAGCAGCTCAGCCTCCGTCGTGGGCCGTTGCTCCGTCATCGCCAGCAAGGTGGCGTCGCTGAACACAACGTAGGCCGGCACGTTCCGCTCGTCGGCCAGGCTGCGGCGCAACGCCCTCAGCTCCTCGAAGAGCGGCGAGTCGCGTAACCCTGCAGTCGCTTCGACGACTACCGACCCTGTCGTCTGGCGTACCGCGGTCAGGCCGCCGAGGATGTCGGCATCGAGGCAGATGTCGCATGAGGTCCGACATAGGTCGAGCTGTTCGCCGAACCAGCCCGCCACGGATTGATGCCGGCATGATCGCCGTTCCGCCCAGTTGTACATCGAGCGCACCTGACGGCGATGCCAGTCGGCCTGCTCGGAAGCGTCGGTCATCCGATCGATGTTGACCACGTCTGCCCACGAGTAGAAGAGGACGCAGTCGCTTGGCAGGCCGTCCCTTCCCGACCTGCCGATCTCCTGGTAGTAGCCCTCGATCGACTTCGGCATGTCGCGATGGATGACGTACCGGACGTTCGACTTGTCGATCCCCATGCCGAAGGCCACCGTGGCGCAAACGACCTCGACGTCATCGCGACTGAACGCGTCGTGCACCAGGGTGCGCTCTGCGGGGTCCATGCCGGCGTGGTATGGGAGGGCTCTGATCCCGAGGCTGGTGAGGTAGGCGGCGGTCGACTCGGCCGATTTCCTCGACAACGTGTACACGATGCCACTCTCCCCGCGACGAGCCAGACAGAGCTTGCCGATCGACTCCTTGACCCTGATTCGCCGGCCGTCGTGCTCCCCCTTCTTGTACACGTGGATGTGCAGGTTGGGTCGGAAGAACGAGCCGCGGAACTGGACCGGATCAACAAGCCCAAGCTGACCCTCGATGTCCTTGGTCACCTCGGCGGTTGCGGTGGCGGTGAGCGCGAGCACGGGAACACCGAAACGCTCCTTGAGGCCCCGCAGGTTGCGGTAGGCGGGACGAAAGTCATGGCCCCATTGGCTGATGCAGTGTGCCTCGTCGACGGCAACGAGCCGTAGGTCGACACCGGAGAGCGCAGATCCGACCGAGGCTTCTATGCCTTCCGGCGCCGCATACACCAGCTCGTACTCGCCGCGTCGCATCCGTTCGACCCGGTTTCTTCGCTCCTCGGGCTCGAGGCTCGAGTTGAGGAACGTTGCCCGCACGCCAAACTCGGTGAGTGCGTCCACCTGGTCCTTCATCAACGCGATGAGGGGGGATACGACAAGCGTTGTCCCCCCGAGCACCCGGGCGACGAGCTGGTAGGTGAGCGACTTGCCGGCGCCGGTCGGCATGATCCCGATGCAATCCCGCCCGGCGAGGACGGCCTCGATGATGTCGCGTTGTCCCTGGCGGAACGACGAGAAGCCGAACGTGTCGCTCAGTTCCCTATCGACCGCAGCCATCCGAGCATCGGTGATCTCTGTTGCCAGCTCCTGGAGGGCTGCGACGTCCTCTGGCGAGAAATTGTCGGGTCGAGTGCGCCACGCATCCCGAAGCTCGGCGAGCAGGTCGGCGCCTTGATCGATGTGGTTTTGTGCGATCAGTGATCGAAGCCGGTCGATGCCGTTTGGCACCGCGATGGCTGCTCGCTGTTCGGTCACGGTCCGGCAGGTACCGCCACAGACGGGAAAAGCCGATTACCGGCGCACTCGTTTGCTCGATAGCCCTGGGTCCCCGGTATGGTTCCAGTCGCCGCACCGGGTGGAGGCCAGCGCATAGTCGCTTCCCCGGTGATCACACGGCCGAGTTTGTCACCCGGTTGGACCGCCTCTTCGGCCGACTCTCGATCGCTTTGGCAATGGAAGCCACACGATCGAGCGAGAGATCGGCACATACACCTCTATCCCCCCACCGGGGACCCAGGAGTTTTCAGCATGACCACGTTCGCCCAGCTCGGGTTACCCGACTCGCTCGTCCGCGTCCTCACCAAACAAGGTGTCGTCGAGCCGTTCCCCGTCCAAGCAGCCACCATCCCCGACGTCCTCGCCGGCAAGGACGTGTCCGGCGAGGCCCCGACCGGATCCGGCAAGACCCTCGCCTTCGGACTCCCCCTGCTCGCCAGGGTGGACAAGGCGAATAGCCGTCAACCCCGGGCCCTGGTCCTTGCTCCGACCAGGGAGCTTGCCGAGCAGATCAAGCAAGAGCTAGCTCCGCTCGCGAGAGCAGTTGACCGCAACGTGCTCGCCGTCTACGGCGGCGTGGGATACGGACCCCAGAAAGGTTCACTGCGCAAGGGCGTCGACGTCCTGGTGGCTACGCCCGGACGGCTCGAGGACCTCATCGAGCAGCGATCTGTCGACCTGAGCAGAGTGGACATCGTCGTCGTCGACGAGGCAGACCGGATGGCCGATATGGGATTCCTTCCCGCGGTGAGACGAATCCTCGACCACACGTCGAAGCGTCGACAGACACTGCTGTTCTCGGCGACACTCGATGGCGATGTGGCGGTGCTGAGCCGTGCTTACCAGCGGGATCCCGTCCGCCACGAAACGGGGACGGTGGACGCGGAAACGATCGACGCCACGCACCACTTCTGGCTGGTGCAGCACCATGATCGGGTTCAGCACACCGCCGACCTGGTCGAGATGGCTGGCCGCTCCATCGTGTTCACCCGGACCCGCCACGGTGCTGACCGGCTCGCCAAACAGCTCAAGAAGCTGGGGGTAGGTGCGGTTGCCATGCACGGCGGACGCTCCCAGAACCAGCGGAACAGGGCTCTCCAGGCGTTCTCCTCCGGCCGCGCCCAGGCGCTGATCGCAACCGACGTGGCCGCAAGAGGCATCCACATCGATGCGGTCGCATCCGTGATCCACTTCGATCCCCCGGGCGACCACAAGGACTACCTGCACCGGTCGGGACGCACCGCCCGAGCCGGCGCCAAGGGGACGGTGGTCAGCCTGGTGACCGGCGAGCAGCAGCGGGCCGTCCGGCGCATGCAGCAGGATCTCGACCTGCGAGCACCGATCGGGGCGCCTCGACTCGACATGCTTCACACCGGCGGGCACCGGATCGGTGGCCCTGCCTCCGAGGGGTCAGGGCGAAAGGCGAATTCCAGGCCGCCGGCCGCACGGTCCAAGTCGAAACCGCGTCATCCGGTCGACGGTGGGCAGAGCGTCTACGTGGCGAACCTGCCGTGGGGAGCCACCGCAGAAGACATACAGGGGCTGTTCGAACGCTACGGCGAGGTTCACCAGGCCACGATCATCACCGACCGGCGAACCGGGCGCTCCAAGGGGTTCGGTTTCGTCGACATGCCAAAACCGGCCGCCCGTACCGCGGTCGAAGCATTGCATGGGTCGAAGCTCGACGGTCGCGACCTGACGGTCAGCTTCGCCCGGCCGAGGCGCTCCCGCGACCGAGGCCGTTGAGCCCACCCCTCGACACGAGCCGGTTGGACTGAACCCGTCCGCGACCTATCGGCGTTATTTCGCCTGATGTGTGTTGTTCCGAGATGATCCAACCGCTGCGCGGACCTGGTTTTCGCTCCCCAAGATCTGCCGTGGCGGGCTGTGGTCAACCCCTGTAGGTTTGGCGCACGGCGGCATCGGGGCCCCGCTCCATGGGCCTCCGACACGGAGAGGGATGATGGCATCTACAGAGAACGGCGTGCCTACCGAACTGGTTGACGACGCTGAGACCGATCTCGGGCCGCTGCCCGCGTTTCTCGGACCGATGGTCGATTGGGTCGCTCGACTCCCGGCGACGGTGCACGTCAAGCTGCTCGTCGGTTACCTGACGATCGCCGTCCTGCTCCTGGCGCTCGGAGTGTTCAGCATTGGGGTGCTCAATGCGGTGGATGGCCAGGTGGACATGCTCACTACCCTCCACGCCCAGAGCGACAGCGCTCGTCAGATGATCTATAAGGTCACATCGCAGAGCCACTTCAGGGCGATGGCCCTGCTCACCCAGGTCGACGCCTGGGACGACAAGATCTATGTCGCCAAGGGCGATTTCGTCTCTGGTCTCACCGCGGTGCGGGCCATGGGCGTCTCCCCGAGCGACGCCTCCCTCGATGAGCTGGAGGTCGTCAACACCAGGTTTGAGGCCGAGAGCCAGATCGTCTCCGAGATGTACTATTCCGGCAATCTCGAGCGCGCCGAGGATCTGCACCTCCAGGTCGAGCACGAGACGTCCCACGAACTCGAGGACAAGCTCAACACCCTCATCGCGGATTCCAACGACAAGGCGGTAGCTGAAGTACAGAGCTTCGATGACAATCGTCGTCTGTTGACCTTTGCCGTCGCCGCCTTCTCGCTATCCAGCCTCGGAATGGCACTCCTGCTGGGGGCGGTGTTGTCATGGTCCTTGATCCGTCCGGTCCGCAGGGTCGACCGTGCGCTCAAGCTCATCGCCAGCGGGGACTTCGACCAGCGTGTCGAGGTACCGAACCGTGACGAGTTCGGCAGCCTCACCACCAACCTCAACAAGACCACGGCTCAGCTCGGCTCGCTGTACAGAGACCTGGAATCGCTGAACGCCGATCTCCAGGAAACGGTGCAACGCAAGGTGTTGGAGTTGCACCGCGCCGCCAGGCTCCGCAGGTACGTGTCGCCGCAACTCGCCGACTCGATCCTGGCCGGCGACACCGAGGTTGATCTGGGGTCGAGCAGGAAGTACCTCACGATCTTCCAGTCGGATATCCGCGGTTTCACCGAGATAGCGGAACGGATGGAACCGGAGCATCTCGTCGACGAGTTGAACGCCTATTTCACCGAGATGACGGACATCGTCTTCCGCCACGGCGGGACGCTCGACAAGTACATCGGAGATGCGATCCTGGTCTTCTTCGGCGACCCCGTTCCTCAGGACGATCAAGCGCAGCGGGCGGTGAAGATGGCCCTCGAGATGCAGGACCGCGTCGAAGAGCTCGCCGACCATTGGACGGAGACCTACGGCGAATCGTTCCGGATCGGTATCGGCATCACCACGGGATGGGTCAACGTCGGCAACATCGGCTCCTCGGCTCGATCCGACTACACCGTGCTTGGCAACGAGGTGAACCTGGCTGCCCGGCTCTCCGATCGAGCCGAACCAGGGGAGATCCTGGTGAGCGAGCGCACGATGATGAAGGCTCAAGGCACGGTCTCTGGCGAGGTCGTCGACGAGGTCATGCTCAAAGGGGTATCCCGTCCGATCAAGATCTACTCGCTGACTAGGCCCACCGAACCCCCACCAGAGGGCGACGCCGACTGACGCCCGGATCGCAGTCGGGTCGCGTGCGATGCCCCTGCTGGTCCGGTACGGTTACCGGGTGCAGGACCTCCTTGCCCTGCCAGACGCCCTCAACGCCGCCGTCGATCTCATCGACAACCTCCCGGCGCCCGCCGACAAGGTCGCGAACATGGTCTGACCCCCTCCTACTTCGGCCTTCGGCCTCTGCCATCTCACCCTGAAGGGGAGGCAACAAAGCGCACGCTGATGCAGGTGTCGCCTTCGCGGGAGCGTTCACCCCTTTTGGGGGAGTACCGCCCCACAGGGCGGGGAGGGAGTTTCGCCTTCAGCCTTCGTGGCGTTCCTTCAGCTTCGTCAGCTCCCCGCTCATGGAGACCAGGCCTTCCTCCCATTCGTCGTCGCTCTGGCCGGGAAACCGGGCCAGTGTGAACAGTACGTCCACGCCGTCGGCGTTGGGAATCACCCGTACCGGAATCGGAGGTCCGAAGGGGGCATCGAGCGGCGCCAGGTAGAGGTCGATCCGTCCGGCGGCGAGATCTGCGTCAACCTTCATATGGATCTCTCCGCCCATTCGAGGCACGGTCGCCAGAACCTCCCCATTGCGGGAGGGCTGAGCCGAACCGGAGAAGAACTCGGTTCCCCACTCCGGGTGGCTCATCGGGTCTGAGAGGTCGGATACCACCTTGTCGAAGGGTGCGTCGATGGTGATACGTACGGTCTCGGTGGTCATGGTCGTCATAGGATCCTCCTGTGTCTGAGTGACAAGCGTCAGGTTACTTGACGATTGATTAAACGTCAAGAGAGTTGACGATATTTCACTAGGCTGGTGTCATGCCCGAGCACACCAATCTGGCCCGTCTCCTTCTCAACCGGTTCCGCTGGTTCGACCAGGCGCTCCTCACCACACTGCACGACCGGCTCGGCGTAAAACTGACGTCCGCCCAATCGCTGCTGTTCGCCACCCTTCCGGTCGAGGGAGCCCGTCAGTCCGACCTGGCCCGCCGTCTCGGAGTCAGCCGTCAAGCGGTCAACGAGCTCGTCGGCGGACTCGAGCAGCAGGGACTCGTCGAGGTCGTGCCCGATCCGGACAGCGGCAGAGCGAAGTTGGTCCGTCCCACCACCCAGGGCCGAGAGAGCATTGAGGTGGCGCTCGAGACATTCGCACAGCTCGAGGCTGAGCTGCGTGCCCGCATCGGCCACCGCAAGGTCGATCAGCTGCGCGTTGCTCTCGAGACCAGCTGGGGAGAGCCCCCCGGCGGCGGGTGACATCTGCGGACAATGAGACCTTGGCGTCAAAATGCCGCGGGCACCGGCCGGCTGGATCTCACTCTCTGTCGCGAGAAATGTCGTCCACGCCGGTCAATACGATGGTCCCTGCCAATGCGTGGTGGGTGTGTCGCGGGGCGATGATCGGCCGGCCGTGGGTGTCGACTTGAATCAGGGGAAGGCTGGAACCATCCGGTGACTCGTCCTCGGGGTCAAGCGTCGTGATCCGCCCTCCGGCCGCGGTACGTTCGGTGATAGTCGCTTGGGAGACATCGGCGCCGAATGGCCTCCGTGCCAGAGGAACACGCCGATCTCCTGAGGCCTGCCGCGGCAGGTAGTAGACGTTGGGAGCGCCGAGACATTCCACCAAGCGTTCCACCCCGACCACGTTGTGCTCCAGGTCGGCCGACATGACGAGAGCAGTTCCAATGTCGTGGTTGCCGAGAGCGTCGACGAATTCCTCGCTGTCCCACGTGCCGGTGTATTGCGGCAGCGACGCATCGGACAGACCATCGGCCCCAGGCATGAGGAGAACCGGCACATCGGAACGGACCAGTTCCTCCCCAAGCCTCACCACCCAGGGCTGGGAACCCACCAGGGCAACCCCCCGAGGGGCGGATCCGGCAACTCCCAGCCGGCGAGCCACCGGGCCCGCACCGAGCCCGTAGACAACGCCTGTGCCGATGATCACGGTAAAGGTCAGCGGCGCCAACAGATCGGCACCGGCAACGCCCGTCTCCGACAGGGCCAGGGCAAACACCGACGACGTCGCCGCAGCGACGATTCCGCGCGGCGCCATCGCAGCGAGGAAAGCGCCTTCCCGAAAGCTCACCTCGGTCCCTACTACCGAGACCGCAACGGCGAGCGGACGTGCGACCAGGACGAGCACGAACACGAGCACAATCCCTGCCACCCATACCTCGGCCAGCTCCGACAGCTCGATCCTTGCACCGAGCAGCACGAACAGCGCTCCAAGGATCAGGGTGCCCAGGGCCTTCTCAAAGGCGGCGATTTCACGAACATCGACCCTCCGCTGGTTGGCCAGTGCGATTCCGAGCACGGTGGTGGCGAACAGGCCCCCTTCATCGAACAGCACATTCGCCGTGGTGAAAACCACAGCGGCCATCGCAACGGCCACCGGGCTTCGTAGCAGGTCCGGGATTCGGTAGTAGCGCAGGGCCAGCAGCAACAGCACAGCTCCACCAAGGCCCACGACGATTCCCACAACGGCGGCGCTGGCAACACCGAGCACGGTATCCGTGACCAGGTTTCCCTCTTCGAGGACGACGGTAAGGACCACCACACCAAGACTGGCGCCGATCGGGTCGATCACGGTGCCCTCCCAGCGGAGAATCGGCCCGGTGGGAGGCCGGGGCCGGACCCGGCGCAGAATCGGTATCACCACCGTTGGTCCCGAGACCACCAATATCGCACCCAGAAGCACAGCCAGATCGGATGACAGATCGGTGACAAGCAACGCGGTGACCGATCCCACGATCCAGGTGACGAGAACCCCAAGGGTGACCAGTCTCAACACCGGTTGCCGACCGGTTGACAACGCCGACAACCTGAGTCCCATTCCGCTGTCGAACAGCAGCAAACCAGTGGCGAGAGAGACCGCAGGGAAAAGCAGCTCCCCGAAGATTGCCTCGGGGTCGACGAGTCCGGTGACCGGCCCCGCGATAAACCCCGCCAACAGCAACACCAGGATCGACGGAACTCGAATCCGGCTGGCAAGCCATTGCCCACCAACGCCGAAAGCCACAATGACCGTCAGCCCGACGAGAACGTCCTGTTCCATGGCGTAAGCCCTCGAGAATTCGCAGTATGTTCAGCATACGGGGCAGAGTTCGGCCGCCCGACTGAGCTCATCTCATACCCGCTCCCCCGGAGCCCACTCTGCGTCGCGGCTGTCGCCGCTCCGCGTCTCCCCCGCTCCGCGGTGGAGACGAAGCGTCGTCGCCTCTCCCACGTAGTCCCCGGCGCGCGGAGAGGTCGCGAAATGCGGCCCTATCCGCGGTCACCGCCCCGAGTACGCTCGCGGTCACCGCCCCGAGTACGCTACGAAGGGCCATTGGGAAGCGAGTCGAAAAGAGGTCCCCACCATGGCTGTCCCCGTTATTGCCGATGTCACCGCCCTCGTCGTGACCGACCCACAGAACGACTTTCTCAGCGAAAAGGGCGTGTTCTGGGACGCGGTACAACAGAGCGTCATCGAGAACAACACCATCGACAACATCGAGACCATGTTCCAGGCTGCCAAAGAGGGCGGGGTAACGGTGTTCATCTCGCCCCACTACTACTTCCCGTGGGACCATGAGTGGAAGTTCGCAGGCACCATCGAAAAGGCGATGCACGACGTCGGCATGTACGATCGGCCGGACCCCCTCGACCTGACCGGGTTCGAAGGCTCCGGCGCCGATTTTTTGGATCAGTACAAGCAGTACATCCACGACGGTGAGACCGTGGTGGCCAATCCCCACAAGGTCTACGGCCCGGAGAACAACGATCTGTTCCTCCAGCTGAGAAAGCGGGGCATCGACTCGGTGTTCCTGTGCGGCATGTCGGCCAATCTGTGCGTCGAGTCGCACCTGCGCGCAATGCTGGAGAGCGGATTCGAGGTGACGGTGGTCAAGGACGCCACCGCGGCGGCCATACTCCCCGAACTCGGCGACGGGTACGCGGCGGCGATGACCAACTACAGGTTTCTCGCCAACGCCGTAGTCACCACCGAGGAAGCCTCGCTGGCGCTCCGGAGCGCCAAGACGAGCTAGGGCTAGCGGCCCGGAGAGCACTCGAAGCGGTCACGGTCAAACGGTTGGGGCCTGGCTGCGTTGTGCCACGACGGGGAAGCCCTGTTGTCGCGTTTCTTGATCGGCCGTTTCGGTGCTTCCCTGTGCGTCCGGCGCGTTCCTACCGACTCCCGGCCTCAACTCCGATCCCGGGTTGGCCGATGGTGATCTGGGAGCCGGGGGAGGGGGCCTGAGCGTATGAGGAAGCCCAATGACCCAACGCACAGGTTGGATCATTGCGGCGTTCGCCCTAGCGATCGGGGCATGCGGCGCCGGTACCAACGACGACTCCTTTGACCCACCCGCCAGCCCCGTCACCGAGGCGGCGCCTGTGACAACCGCCCCATCGACGACCACCACCACCTTGCCACCAGCGACAACCGCTACCACGCCCCCGACCACCACGACCACCCAGCCAACGACGACGACCACCGCCTCCGGCTCGCCGGAGCTGCTGGCGATGCAAAGCGCCTTCCAGCGCAGCGCCGAGGTCACGTCCGGGCGGATGGAGGGATTGATAGAGATCACTGGCCTCGACCCGTCTCAGGGCTTCACCGAGATGGTGATCCCATTTGGTGGTGCGTTCGACAACGCCTCGGGCAACTTCTCCTTCTACATGGATATGAGCAGCATCGCCGACGCGGCAGGAGATGAGCTGCCGCCCGAGTTTGCCGATCTGTTCGGCGAGATGGAGGTCCGCCAGATTGGCGACACCGCCTACCTCAAGTTCCCCCTGTTCACCGCGCTGTTCGGGGCGGAGACCCCGTGGATCTCGATGCCGGCCGAAGAGGGAGATGTCGCCAGCGGATTCATGACGACATCGCCGGGGAATCCATCCGAGATCCTCGGGTCGTTCGAGGATGCCGGCGCCACCGTCGATGTCATCGGCACCGAGACCGTGAACGGAGTGAAGGCGACCCATTACCGGGCGGTGTTCGACATGGAAGCGTTGCTGGCCCAGGCCACCCCGGAGGAGCGGGCCCGGCTCGAGGCTCAGGGCCCCATCCCTGTGGACTTCATGCCCATGGACGTTTGGATCTCCGACGATGGCTTCGTCGTTCGGTTCGTCATGGAGATCGATGGCAGCGCCGTCGAGACCACCCAGGGCGAGAGCTTCGATCGAATGCTCATGCAGTACGACCTGTTCGACCTTGGGTCCGATGTCGTGATCGAGCCTCCACCGCCGGGGGAGGTAACCGATATCGAAGAGCTCGAAGGCTCCTTCGGGTTCCAGGCCTAACGGCCCAACTCCCTGGTGATTCCGGCGGCCGAAGCTCGACGATCCGGCGATGTGTGACCCGATATCGGATAGGGTCGGGCGATGACAGACAGCGCCGAGGTCTGGCCCAACGGACAACCGACGGTCGGCGACACCGCCGAACGCACGCGAGTGATCGCGGAGGGGGACATTGAGGCCTTCACCGCCATCAGCGGTGACCGCAACCCACTTCACTATGACGAGGCGGTGGCGGCGAGCACGTCGTTCGGCCGGATCGTGGTGCAAGGCGGCGTCACGACGGCGATTCTCAACGCGGTAGTCGCCGAAGAGCTCCCGGGACCGGGCACGGTCTTTCTCCATGTCGACTGGAACTTCCGAGCACCGGTCAGGCCTGGTGATGTCATCACCGGTCGAGTGGAGGTCGTCGAGGTGCGTTCCGACAAGCCGATCACCAAACTGAAGACCACGGTGGTACGGGACGATGGCGTGGTGGCCGTCGATGGCGATGCGCTGTGCTATACGATGCCGCTCCCAACCTGACCACAGTGGTCCCCGGCCGTACTGCCCGCCTGGGGCCCTCTCAGAGGGGTGGCTGTGGGTGGACGTCGAGGTGGTCGAGCACCTTGATCAGGAGAAGAGCAAGTTGCTCCTGCTCGGCGGCGGTGAGGGCATCGAGCAGGTAGCCGCGAACGCCGGCGACGTGGGCCGCGGCGAGGCGACGATGGAGTTGCCGCCCTTCCGGTGTGAGGCTTGCGTAGACACCACGGCCATCCTCGGCGGAGCTGTGGCGAGCGACCAGCCCGGCCTTTTCCAGTCGGCTGATGCGGTGGGTGAGCCTGCTCGGCGAGAACAACGTCTGGTTGGCGAGCTCACTCATGCGGAGCCTCTGCTCGGGAGCTTCGGCGAGGTTGGAAAGCACGAGGCCGCAACCGAGATGATCCTGGTTTGATAGGGTCGGGTCCATGAAGATCTCCTTCAAGACCTCTCAGCAAGAGACGACCTGGAGCGACATCGCCGCTATCTGGCGACTCGCCGACGACATCGATATCTACCGCGGCGGCTGGCTGTTCGACCACTTCTACCCCCTGAATACCGACCCCTCCCAGGGTTGCTTCGAGGGTTGGACGATCGCGGCTGGGCTGGGCAGTATCACAAAGCGGCTCCGGGTGGGACACATGGTCACGTCGAACACCTATCGCCATCCCGCCATCGCCGCCAACATGGTGGCAACGCTCGATCACATCACGAACGGCCGGTTCGACTTCGGATTCGGCGCCGGATGGTTCGAACCGGAGCATGACGCCTACGGCATCCCGCTTCCTCCCCTGCAGGAGCGCTTCGACCGATTCGACGAGGCGCTCGAGGTGATCGACATGCTCCTCACAACTCCGGTGGCCAACTACGAAGGCGACTACTACCAGCTTCGAGAGGCCTACTGCGAGCCGAAGCCGGTCCAGAAGCCCAGGCCGCCCTTCGTCATCGGCGGAAAAGGCGAGAAGCGGCTGCTGCGTGCCGCTGCCCGCTGGGCCGATCACTACAACTACCCGGGCGACGATGTGAGCGATTTTCGCTACCGACTGCAGGTGCTGCACGACCACTGCGTCGACATCGACCGTGATCCATCCCAGATCGAGACGTCGCTCCAGATCCGGGTCTCGGATGTGCCCGGGGCCATCGCCAAAGCCGCCGAAGCGGGCGCAGCGGGTGCCGACCACGTCATCTTCTACCTGCCCCCGCCGGCCGACATCCGCCTCATCGAGCCCGTCGCCGAGGAAGCCAAGCGGAGCCTCGGCTAACGACCGACAAACCGGTGGACGAACCGGCGGGTCGTACAGTCGATCCAACCCGTGGCGCTTCGACTCACGGCTCGCCGTAGATCGTGGTGTCGGGGTGATAGGCGGCCCAGCCGTACCACTCGGTCACGAACGATGTGATGAACTCCAGCGTGGTCCCGGCAAGCGGTCCCGAAATCGCGGCGCCGCTCGCATCCCACCGGGTGCCGTCTTCGGAGAACCAACCCTCCGAAGTCGCCGAGAACAACAGCTCGTTCCCGTCGACGACCGGCGAGAGAGCGATCCCGAACCCGCTCCCGCCTTCGGCGAAGACCACGACGGGCTCCCCGCCCAGCTCGTCTGAGATCACCGACCTCTCCACCGGCAGCTCGGCGATCACGTACGCTCGGGTGGCGTCGCCGGCGTCGACGCCGAGCACCAGCTCGTTCTGCTCCAGGCGATCATCCCAGTTCAGGATGGTCTCCTGGAATTGCGGACCGAGACCGCCCGTCCCCGGGGTCACCTTTCGGTATCGGTCGGCGTATTCGTCGTACCAGTCGAGCACGACGCTTTCTGGATACTGCTCCAGCCAGTCGCCCCACGTCGTGTGCACCATCAGCTGGATCTCCATCTCAATACCGGTTCCGGTGAGTGGCCCGATCAGGACCTTGCCGTCGTAGTGGGTCCACACCGATCCCGTCTGGCGGTCCTCCATGACGAACACCCCGTTGTACAGCCCGGCCACGTCGAAGGTGTAGCGGGTCCCATCCACGACGGGGTCGAAACTGACCCCGGAAGAGCAGACGATTCAGTAGGTGACCAGGTAGGGCTCACCGGCGATCGTTGTGTTGACGATGTGGTGATAGGCGAGCTGGGCGGCGGGGAAGGCATGAGCCTGTCCGTCACCGACAATCCCCAGCACAACGTCGTCGTCTTCGAGCCAGATCGCCGACGACGCAGCAACCATCGAAGGATCGTCGAGGACGGTGAAGGCCTGTCCCGGGCCCAGGCTCAGGCCGGCCTCGTCGAACGCGGCGCCGGTCTCCGACTCGGTGGACGACCCGGTGTCACCCGATTGAGCCTCGTCGCCCCCGGCGGTCGCCGCAGCGTCAGCCGTTCCCGCGGTCGTCGAGGACGTCGTGGATGTCGGTGCCGGTTGTTCCGAGGTCGCGGGTGCACACGCCACCAGCAGGATGGCGAAGGTCACACCGGGGAGCCGCAGCTTGCACATGAGATGATTATCGGTCGAAGTTCCCCACGAACTACTAAAACGATTGTGAGAAAGAGGGAGAAGGGGAAGAGGGTGCCTTTTCTATCGATGCTCCTCAAGAAGGGATCCCAACGGTGCCCTTCCGGAACAATCCCAGCGGGGTGGTCGTTGTCCCCTCTGTGCGTGCACGACTCACCATCGCCGGCATTGCCCTTGCCTTAGTGGCCGCGGCATGCGCAGGCAGCGAGCCTTCCTCGACGTCCAGCGAGTCGAGCACGACCGTCGCGCCGCCGACGACCGGCGAGACAGATACCGGGGCGACGTCGACCACGGTGACCGACGAAGGCGCGGCGCTGACTGCTACGGCCGCCGACGGCTGGACTCTCACCACGATCGGGGAAGGGATCAAGCCGGTCCTGGCGCTCGACCCGAACGACAACGTCGGGATCGCCTATCTGCTGGAGAGACTCGACGAGGGTTTTGTCGCCTATGCCGACTCGGCATCGGGATGGACCACAGACACCTTCGTCGAAGGCTACTTCTACGGACCCATCGGGCTCGATTTCGATTCCGATGGTGTCCCGCACGTCGTGTGGCACGACCATCAGGACGTCTCGTTCAAGCAGGAACTGGGGTCGCTCGTGTACGCGGTGCGCACCGATGCGGGATGGGACCAAATCGACGGAACGGATGATGGCCACGACGGGTGGGACTCCACGCTGGCGCTTGGACCGGACGACACGGTTCACGCAGCAGGGATCGATCCCTCGCAGTTCGGCCGTGAGGACGGCGTCGAGTACTACCGGCTGTCCGGGGGCGAGTTCACCGTGGAGGCGATAGGAACCGGACCCCTCCCCTACGAGTTCAACGTGGCGCTCGCCGTCGACGGCGATGGAGAGCCGGCATTGACCTACCACGATGCCGAGGGTCAGGTGCTGCGCTTCGCCCGCCGCCAGGGCGGCCCCTGGTCCGTCGAGACGGTGGACCCCGAGGTGGGAACGGGCAAGTACTCGTCTCTTGCCATCGACGAGGAGGGCCGAGCACACGTAACGTATCTGTTGCAGACGGGCTCGACGACCGGCGTCGTTCGTTACGCCGTCGAAGAAGCAGATGGCTCCTGGACCATCGAGGACATTGCCGAACTCGATGCGATCAGGACCGGCTTCACCGGAGCACGACGCATCACCTCACTGGCACTCGCCGCTGACGGCACACCTCACGTGGTCTTCTCCGACGAGGCCACGATGTTCTACGGTTCCCGGGGCGAGGCCGGTTGGGAGATCGCTCCGGTGATCACCGCAGGCTCACGACCGCTGGGTCAGCTGGTGAGCATGGAGCTTGCATCGGACGGCTCGGCTCACATTGCCTTCTACGAAGTCACCGACAGCGATCCACTTGCCGGGGTCATCGGATACGTGTCCAGCGACGGGGCGGGCTAGCCGCATACGACGGCCGCTCGAACCGATCGAGCATCTGCCGGGCCATCGCAGCAGCGGTCGCTCTAGCGCATATGGTGTGGCGGCTCGATGCTGTCGAAGAACTCGTTGCGTGTCTTCTCGTTGGTGAGAAACGTACCGAGCAAAGCGGTGGTGCGCATGTGGGCGTTTGGCTTCTTGGCTCCCCGCATCGCCACGCACAGATGCGTTGCCTGCACGACCACACCCACTCCCTGAGGCTCGACGAGGTCATCGATCAGCTCGGCGATCTGTCGGGTCATTCGCTCCTGGATCTGGAGGCGGCGAGCGAACGCCTCGACGACACGCGGAATCTTGGAAAGCCCGACCACCTTCTTATCGGGAAGGTAGGCGACGTGCGCCTGGCCGATGATCGGCAGCATGTGGTGCTCGCACATGCTCCAGAAGTCGATGTCGCCGACCACCACCATCTCTGCGTAGTCCACGTCGAACAACGCATTGTTGAGGAGCTTGACCGGATCGACGGTATAGCCGAAGAGGATCTCGTCGTACATACGGGCCACCCGATCGGGCGTGTTCCGCAGCCCGTCCCGATCCAGGTCTTCGCCGACGCTCTTCAGGATGTGGGCGACGGCGTTGGCCACCTCGATTTTGCACTTGGCGTCCAGCACCGGACCGTCCTTGAAGTTTGCCGCCATCTCGTCGCTGATCAAACGCATCGCCGGTCCTTCCTCGTGTCCTCGCTCGCAGAGTACGTCAATGCAACGTGCCCTGCGCCGCAGGTAGTTATGCCGCCGGCGGGTTGGGGCGTGTTCCACGACGGATGGCTGTGAGGTCTAGAGCGTCGAGGCGGCGGAGAACGAGAAACGCTCAAGTCCAGACGAGGCCGCTTCGCGTGCTCCAGTACGCTTCAGGGGTCTCGGCCAGGTCCGGGAGTTGCTCGGTGACCTCCTGTGGGACATCGAGGGCTTGCAGGTTGCTCACCAGCTGCCGGGAGGTGGCGGCGCCGCTCAGGACAACACCGGCCCACGGCTGGTGAACGGCAGCAGCGATGGCAACGGCGTCGATCGGCCACTCCTCGGCCACTTCGCGCAGGCGGCCGGCGATTGCCCGGCTGCGCGAGGTGAGTCGACCGTTGGCCACCGCCTCCTTCACGATCACGCCAAGCCC
>JADFIY010000208.1 GCA_022566415.1 Acidobacteriota bacterium | reverse complement strand
CTGACCCCCTCCCCTCCCTACGGTCAGGACCCCCTGAGGGTGGAGCAAATTGGCTCGCGACCACGCCCTGACCCCAACCGTCGGACCGTCGGACCGTCGGACGGACTACGACTCCGGCCTCATCGTGGGAAACAGGATCACCTCTCGGATGTGCTCCCGATCGGCCAGCAGCATCACCAACCGGTCGACGCCGATGCCGAGACCGCCGGTCGGGGGCAGCCCGTATTCGAGGGCCCGTAGGTAGTCCTCGTCGATGGGATGGGCCTGGTCGTCGCCACCTGCACGCGCCGCCGCTTGAGCCTTGAATCGGTCGAGCTGGTCGACGGGGTCGTTGAGCTCGGAGAAGGCGTTGGCGTATTCGGAGCCGGCGATGACGAGCTCGAAGCGCTCCGTCAACTCCGGGTCATCGCGGTGTTCGCGAGCGAGGGGCGAGACCTCCTTCGGGTAGTCAACGACAAAGGTCGGCTCCCAGATCTCGTGCTCCACCACTGTCTCATAGAGGGCGAAGAGCACACGGCCCGGACCCGCCTCGGCGCCGACCTCGACGCCGTGGCCTTCGGCAACCGTGCGCAGCCGTTCGATTGGCGTGGCCGTCGACACCTCCTCGCCGACGGCCTCCGAAACCAGATCAGTGAGCCGTGCCCTGCGGTACGGCGGCTCGAGGCTCAGCTCCCTGCCCTGATAGGTGATCGACGTCGACCCAACAGACGCCTCAGCCACCGCGGCGAACACCACCTCGATGAGCTCCATCATGTCCTCGTAGTCGGCGAGGGCCTGGTATGCCTCCAGCATCGTGAACTCCGGATTGTGGGTGGAGTCGACCCCCTCGTTACGGAAGATCTTCCCCAGCTCGTACACCCGTTCCATGCCGCCGACGACCAGCCGTTTCAGGTACAGCTCGGTGGCAATGCGGAGCCGCAGCTCGAGGTCGAGCGCGTTGTGATGCGTTATGAAGGGCCTGGCGATAGCGCCCGTCGCCTGCGGGGACAGGATCGGGGTCTCCACCTCGACAAATCCCCGTAACTCGAACTGACGCCGCAATTCCGAGACGACTGCTACTCGGGTCAGTGCCGTCTCCCTGGCGTGCTGGTTGACCATCAGATCGAGGTAGCGCCTCCGCGACCGGGCCTCCACGTCCTTGAGTCCGTGCCACTTCTCGGGAAGGGGCCGCAGCGACTTGGTCAGCAGCGTGTACGACTCGACGCGCACCGACAGCTCCCCCTTCTTGGTGGTGATCACCTCACCTGATGCACCGATCCAGTCCCCGGAGTCGAGGTCGAGGAAGCCCCGGAAATCATCGTCTCCGAGCACGTCGTTGGAAACGAACAGCTGGATGCGGCCGGAACCGTCCTGGAGCACGCCGAAGGCGAGGGCGCCCATCTCACGCACATTCATCAGCCGCCCGGCGACGGTCACGACGTCCCCGGTCTCCGCCGCCGGAGCCAGGTCGGCGTAGCGCTCGGCGAGGGCGGCAGCGAGGTCGGTGCGCTCGAACCGGTACGGGTACCCGCCGGCGCGCAAGACGTCCCGATGCTTTGCCATGCGGGCGGCTACAAGTGGGTCGTCGCTGGCGGTGGTCTCTTCGCTCATTCCCGGTTCAGTTCATAGATGAGCCGGAGGCCCTCGAGGGTCAGGTACTCGTCGGTGATGTCGACCAGCCGGCAGTGCGGGACGATGGTAGAGGAGAGGCCTCCGGTGGCGATGACCACCGGCTTGGAATCAAGCTCTCCCGTGATCCGTTGGACGATCCCGTCGACGAGCCCGCTGTGGCCATAGAGGGCGCCGCTCTGTATCGCTTCCACCGTCCCCTTGCCGATCGGCGACCGCGGCGGGGTGAACTCGACACCGCGCAGCGCGGCGGTGCCTGCGGTCAGCGCATTGGTGGAGAGCTCCAGTCCGGGTGCGATCACGCCGCCTATATAGGCCCCATCGGATCCGACGACATCGAAGTTTGTGGACGTCCCGAAGTCGACGACGATCGCCGGGGCCCCGTGTCGCTCGCGGGCGGCTAGGGCATTGACGATTCGATCGGCTCCGACCTCGCGTGGGTTGTCGATGAGGATGGGCATGCCGGTCTTGGTCCCAGGCTCGACGACGATTACGTCGCCTCCGTTGGTGAGGGTCGGTGCGACATTGCGCAGCGTGGTCGTCACCGCAGGGACGACGCTGGAAACGGCTACTCCTTTGATGTCCCCTTGCGAGAAGCCGTCGAGCGCCAGCACGCCGATGACCTCCCACCGCATCTCGTCCTCGGTACGGTCGGTGGTGGTGAGCCGCCAATGGCCGACCAGGTCCTCGACATCGAACATCCCGAGCACGATCTGGGTGTTCCCGACATCGATAGTGAGCAGCATCAGGCCTCCCCGTAGAGAATGGATGGACGATCCAGGCGGGAGCCGAGGTCGGGCACCCAGGTTCCGTCAACCCGGTCGATATGGACGGTGTCCATCAGTCTGGTGGTGCCAACACGAGCCGCAACGGCAAGAAACGCCGGCACCTCGAGCGTGGGCAGAGCGGAAGCATCGGCTTGGGATGCCAGCGTGACGTACTCGAGGTGGGCACCGGGCTCGGCTTCCACCCGGGCCCGGGCGATCTCCTCGAGGGTGGCCCCCTCCGTTTCGCCCTCCTCGACTGCGGACGCGGCGGCCGCCAGCCCGGCGGACAGGGAGAGCGCGGCGCCCCGCTCGGCTTCTGATAGGTTGATGTTCCGAGACGAAAGTGCCAGCCCGTCTCGCTCCCTGATGGTGGGACGACCGATGATCTCGACAGGAAAAGACAGATCTGCACCCAGACGTGTAACCAACACGAGCTGTTGGGCATCTTTGCGCCCGAAGTAGGCTCGATCAGGCTGAATCCCGGCGAGCAGTTTGGCAACGACGATGGCGACGCCGTCGAAGTGACCGGGCCGATGGTCGCCTTCCATCAGGTCGCCGACGCCGGCGACGGTGATCGAGGTCAGCGGCAGCTCCGAGTACATCTCTTCGATCGGCGGTGCGAACAGCATGTCGGCGCCGGCCTGTTCCACCAGCGCGGCATCGCGAGCCAGGTCCTTGGGGTAGGCGGCAAGATCGACATCCTCGTTGAACTGGAGCGGGTTGACGAACAGGCTCACCACGACGGTGTCGCTGGACCGACGCGCTGCGGAGATGAGGTCGAGGTGACCCTCGTGAAGATATCCCATCGTCGGGACCAGCGCGACCGACCCGCGATCCCCTTTGCGGACATCGCCGAACGTGGCAACCGTCCTCATAGCAATTCCTCGAATTGACCGGTGGTTCCGGCGACCAGCGCTGTCGCCCTGAGGAAGGAGCGAAAGGCTGCCTCCCACTCCGGTGTTTCCTCAGCCACGGCTGCAAGTTGGGTGGCGACGGTAGCCACGTCGCCGCGGGCGACCGGCCCGGTGAGGGACTCGGCAGGTCCTTGATCAAAGGCGTTGCTGATGATCGCCTCGACGAGGGGGCGCGCCGCGGCGAACGGTACGCCCGCTGCGGTGAACAGATCCTTGGCCACCGTCAACGCTGCCAGAGGGAAGTTGGCGGACGCTGCGGCGGCCGCGTGGTACGCAGGCTTGTGCGCATCGTCGAGATCGAACGGGAAGCCACCGATCGAGGCCGCCAGCTCGTGCAGCAACTCTCGCAATGGGGAACCGGCGGTGACGGCGAACCACGCACCACCCAGACGTGCCGCCCCGGCCTCCGGGTTCGGCAGTGTTTGTAATGGGTGGAAGGCGCCGGTGGCGACACCGACGGCGGCGATGGGGGCCAGCGCCTCGACCGAGGTGGCGCCCGACAGGTGGACGGCGCCGGAGGCGTCGCCGATCGTAGGGGCGAGCGAGTCTGCGATGTCGCCGATCGCATCGTCGCCGACCGCGATCAGGACCAGATCGACC
>JADFIY010000207.1 GCA_022566415.1 Acidobacteriota bacterium | reverse complement strand
CCTTGACCACCTCGATGCCGGCCACCGACTCTTCGACCACCTGGGTGAGATCTGCGAGGCGCTCCTGGATGCGGAAGGACAGATCCATCACCTTCCCTGCGTAGCGGTTTGAGGTGAGGGCCAGAGCCGGCACCGTGAGCGACGCCACCGCACCCAGGACGGGATCGATGACGACGAGCACGATTATCACAACCAGGAACATGACGATGTTGGCCAGGACGATCGGCATCAAGGCGAAGATCAAACGAACCTGGGACAGATCTGACGAGGCTCGCGACATGAGCTGTCCTGTTGGCGTCTCGTCGTGGAAGGAGAAGGCGAGCCGCTGAATATGAGTGAACATCCGGTTGCGGAGGTCGGCCTCTACTCGGTAGGAGAGCTTGAAGCCGTTGTAGCGCCGGACACCGATCCCGATCGCCTGGATGACACCGATGACGAGCAGCACCCCGACGAGAGCAACCAGGATCGTTCGGTCGTCGCCCAGGATGGCGTCGTCGATGATCAGGCCTATCACATACGGAATGGCAACCACAGACGCCATCCAAATGAGGGCACCGGCGATGGCGACAGCAGCCGTCGCCGGATACTGACGAAGGGTCCTCGCCATGAGCCGGAGACCGGCACCGAGTTCGGCTCTCCGATCGGGCTCGGTCACTCCGCGTTGCCTCGAATGACGAGCTCGGCAGGCTTGGTCAAAGCCGGGACCACGATGACGACGTACCCAAGTGAGAACAACCACAGCAGGACGATGCCGACGGCACCCAAGGCCGCCAGCGTTGTGCCACCAAACCTTGGAACGAAATATGCCGCCGCCCAGGTCATCAGGGCGATGATGCTGGTCGCCAACAATGCGGCGAGGAGGGGTCGGTCGATGGGGAGCGGCGGGCCCCAGCGGTAGATGGAGAGGAGCAGGAGCACCACCCAGGCGAAGAGCACGCCAACCGTCAGCCCGGTGATCGAACCCACATTGAGCCCCACCTGCGTCAACGCCTCCATGAGGGCCCCGCCAAACAGGACGACGAAGTAGCCGCCAACGAGCGCGACGCCGGCTCCGAAGGTGAACAAGATGCCGAGGCCGCGAACCTTCCACCAGGGGCGCTCCTCGCCCACTCGCTGTATCTGGCGGAGTGCCTTCTGGACCGCATAGATGCCGCGAGAGCCCGAGTACAGGGCGACCAAGAGCGCAATGACGACCAAGGGCCCCTGCGAGTCGCCGACAATACCCTCGGCTTCCTCGATCAGCGAGATGACGAAGACGGCGACCTCCTCAGGGAAGGCCTCGTTGAGAAGCTCCTCGATGTTGGCAAGGCCTTCTTCGGTTCGCCCCACCGACGACACCGCGGCAACCGCAGCAATGGCGAGCGGGACGAGGGCAAAGAAGAAGTTGTAGGCGATGGCCGCCGCCATCAGCAGCGGATCGGCCGCGCGAATACGGTTGAGCGGCGACCGCAATGGGTCGAAACGCGCCGGGATCGGGAACGAAGCCACGATTGCAGGATAAGGCCACGGATCGCTTCCGAGCCAGCAGGCCAGCAACGATCCACTCGTCGCGCTTTGGGCTCATCGTCCACCTCTCGGTGTCGACAGATACCCGGAGGAAAAACCGGCGGTTCCTACACTCCGTCGCCATGCCCCGCCTGACCGTGCTCGTTGCCGCCGTGGCGATGATCGCCAGCGCTTGCGTCGCCGGCGCCGACGTCGTCCCCGTCGACCCCGACGCCCCGACGTCCACTTTCCAGACGGTTACCACGCTTCCCGGGCTCGATCCGACCACAACTGCGAGCACCGCTCCCGAGACCACCGTTCCACAAGGCACGACCGCCCCGGATCGTGCGGAGGGGGTCGTGCCACCGGAGAGTGTCGGGCAGCCGTGGGGGTCGACGATCGGGCTCACCATGTTTCGCGGGAACCCCACCCGCACCTGGTTCGGCACCGGACCGATCCCGCTGACCGCCCCCTCGGTCTTGTGGCGGTTCCCGCGGGATCCGATGTGTGGCCAGTCCCCCGAAGGACCGAACCCGAAGACCTGGTGCGGAAGCGGGTGGACGGGCCAGCCGGTGGTATGGGAGCGAGACGATGGCGTCACCGAGGTCATCTTCGGGGCCTACGACAAGAACATTCACTTCCTCGATGCCGACACCGGGGAGCGCACTCGGCCGGATTTCGCGATGGGAGACATCATCAAGGGGTCGGTGACCCTCGATCCCGATGGCTATCCCCTTCTCTACGCCGGGTCGCGCGACCCGCGGTTCCGTATCCTCGCCCTGGATGGCGACGAACCACGCGAGGTGTGGTCGCTGCACGCCAATTCGGTCGACGGGATGTGGAACGACGATTGGGATTCGAATCCGGTCGTAATCGACGACATGCTGTACGTGGGCGGCGAGAACTCGTGGTGGTTCGCCGTCAAGCTCAACCGCGGATATGACGAGGACGGCAACGTCACCGTCGACCCCCGGGTGGTGTGCGAGATACCGGCATGGACACCCGAGCTGCAAGAGACCTTCGGTAGGCAGCACTCGGTGGAGAACTCCACGGTGGTGTTCGACCAGACGGCCTTCTTTGCCACCTCTGCAGGGCGGGTCGTAGGGGTCGATTTGGCCAACATAGAGGCGGGCGACTGCAGGATCGTCTTCGACTTCTGGAACGGCGACGACACAGACGCCACGATGAGCATCGACGCCCAAGGGTTCCTCTACGTTGTGTCCCACGGCGACACGGCAAAAACGTCGAATACGGCCGCCCGGCGGGTCCGCGAGGTAGGAGATCTGGTCAAGCTCGACCCAAACAAACCCGATGATCCGATCGTGTGGTCTGCACATATCTCTGCAGCAAGAGGCCAGGACGCCGGGGCCTGGGCTACGCCGGCGCTCCATGCTGACGCCGGCCTGCTGTTCGTCGCCACCGATGCGGGCGACCTCTTGGCCATCGACACCGACACCGGCGAGACGATCTGGCAGGACTTCATCGGTGGCAATGCCTGGTCATCTCCGGTGATCGCCGGAGATGCACTGGTGGTCGGCATCGATTGTCTCACCGAGCAGGCGGGCCTTCGTGCCTACGACCTCAGCGACCCGCGATCACCGAGCAAGCTGTGGGACCAACAGGTCGGGGCGGGATCCTGTGTCGAGTCGACACCCGCCATCTGGAATGGTCGCATGTATGTCGGGTCGCGCGACGGCTTCTTCTACGCCCTCGGTGACTGATGCCTCCAACGAGCCACAGCACCACGAGCATGGCGACCGGTTCACTTACGCGGACGTTCGGGTTCATCATGTTCCTTGCCGGGTGGACCGCCACCCTGGCCACCGTGCTCGGCCTGCTCGGAGCGACCTGGTGGCCGCTCGACGTGCTCGCAGATTGGCGCCTCCCGCTCACCGTGATCCTCGTCGCCGCCGCGGTCGTGACCGGCTTCGGATATGCGCGCGTGTCTGCTGCCATCTTCGTGGCCGCCGCCATCCTCAACGTGGCGCTGATCGCTCCCATGTACCTCGAGGAACAGCCGCACCCGAACTCGGACGAACGGATTCGCATCGTATCGCTCGACGTCGGTAAGGCGCCCGACGCCCGACCCGCGGTGCTGGACTGGGTAAATACCGTCGAGGCTGACATCGTCGTGCTCGTCCGCGCTGACGGCACGTGGTCAAAGGTGATCGACAAGCTCAACCTGCCGTACCGCGTCGTCAATGATCCCGGTCTGAGCGGAGGGATACTCGTGCTGGCCCGCAACGGCTTCCCAGTTACGGTGGCAGAAGACCCGGTCGGGTTCGAAGGCGTCGATGCTGTGATCACCACAACGGTCGGCGACCAACGGCTGACCATCCTCGCCCTCAGCGTCGACCGGCCGGTCAGCGCCTTGGCGGCCGACGACCGCGTCAGGCGATTTGACACCATCAGTGCCAACGTCCGCAAGATGCAAGGCCCGG
>JADFIY010000206.1 GCA_022566415.1 Acidobacteriota bacterium | reverse complement strand
CCTATCGAGCGGCGGCGCTGGCCACACTGCGTCGCGGCGGCGATCCCGATGCGCAGGCCGACGTTCTCGAGGCGCTCGATGCGGTCACCCTCTCCTTCGACAATGGAACCGTGTCGCTGGACGGCGAGGGTGTAACCACCGCCATTCGATCACCCGAGGTAACGGCGGCGTCGAGCGCGGTGGCCGTGCATCCTCGAGTTCGGGACCGGGTCGTGGATTTGCAACGATCGTGGTTATGGAATCGGGGCGGCTCCGGCGTGGTCGATGGTCGCGACATCGGGACCGTGGTGTTCCCCGATGCCGAGGTGAAGGTGTTTCTCACCGCAACCCCCGAGGTCAGGGCTGCCAGGCGGGCCACAGATGCAGAGGCCGCAGGCATGGACGTGTCCGCGATCGCCGCCGAGCTTGCAGCAAGGGACCATGCCGATTCGACCCGCAAGGCATCCCCGCTGTATCCGGCAACCGACGCGGTTGTCATCGACACCGGACACCTGTCCGCGGACCAGGTGACCGAGGTTGTGCTCCGCCATTTCACTGAGGCGCAGGCGTTGACGCTGTCATCTCTTCTCGCCGAGCACAACCCTCAGGTCATCGACCTGACTCGGACCCTTCGCGCCGTGGTTCGCTCCGCCCTGCCGTTGGCGACCGAGAAGGTGAACATCGGATGGCACGGTCTCGGGTACCACGACCCTGACGCCGGCTACGTTGCCGGCATCTTTCCCGGGGAAGAGTCGGTGAAGCTCGGTTTCGAACACGGCGTGGAGCTTCCCGATCCCGAGGGCTTGCTCGTCGGGGACGGCACCCAGCTGCGCTACGTGGTAATCGACGAGTGGGATGAGAAGCTCCGTGACCCGGTCACCGACCTGCTCGAAGCAGCCGTGGAATACGGATCGAGCTAGCCGATTTTGTTGCCAGTTCCCAGTGACCAGTTGTCAGCTGTGTGACCGGAACAACAGGCTGCGATCGCTTTTCTGAGAACTGGGAACTGGCGGCTGGGAAGTGAGCGCAGCGAGCTACCGGATCTTGCTTGCGACTTGCGACTCTCTAGACCTCGATCAACTCCAGCGCCTCGGTCGCACCCCAGTCCCGATCCTCATCGATGGGGCCAGGCACCCCGAGGTCGCGTGACGCGAACCCCCCCTCTACCAGGGCCTGCAGCGTCGCAACAAAGGAGCGCAGGCGAGGCGGGAGGGGAAAGTACTCATCCTCGTCAGTCACGCTCAACCGTTCGACCCCTTCGGTCGGTGCTACCGCATCGATTACGGCCTGCACACGCTGGTCGGGCGCCGATGCCCCGGCGCTGACGCCAACGACCTCGACCCCCTCCAACCATGACGGGTCGATGTCGCCTGGGCCGTCTATGCGATGGGCTTCCACCCCGGCATTCCTGGCCACCCGCACCAGCGCCTGGGTGTTGGAGGAGTTTTCGGATCCGACCACGAGGATGAGGTGTGCCACTTCGGCGATGCGCTCGATGGCCTTCTGACGGTTGGTGGTGGCGTAGCAGAGGTCGCTCTTTCTCGCAGTCTTCACCGAGGGAAAGCGCTTCCGTGCCTCATCGAGGACATCTTCCCACTCGTAGAGTCCCAGCGTCGTCTGCGCCAGCAATGCCACCTTGTCTTCATCGGCAGGAGTGAACGAACCAAGCCCGACGCGTGGGTCGATCAGCTCGGCGGCGTCCGGGGCCTCGGCCAGGGCTCCGATTGCCTCGTCGTGGCCGTCGTGGCCGACGTAGATGATGTCGTAGCCCTCGTTGCTCATCCTGCGCATCTCGTGATGCACCTTGGTGACCAGAGGACATACCGCATCGATGAGAACTCCGGCCCTGTCATCGGCGGCGTTGATCACGTCCGGTGCCGAGCCGTGGGCCGACAGCATGATCGGCCGGCCGGGCGGCACGTCGGTGACGTCGTCGACGAAGACGACTCCGGCCCGTTCGAAACCGGCCACCACTGCAGCGTTGTGAACGATCTCGTGGTAGCAGTACACCGGCGGTTCGAAGACCTGCACCATCCAGGTCAGAGCCTTGATCGCCATCTCAACACCGGCACAGAACCCTCGGGGCTCAGCTAATACAACGGTTTTTGGCATTGGCTGTGGTGACGGTCACTCATGGGCAGATTCTGCCGCTCTTGCCGCCTGCGGCGGCGGGCCGCTCGAGCCCGGCTCAGCTTCGCTTCGCCCCTGCACAACGGTTTTCGGCATCACCATGGAGGATAGGGGCAGTCGGAAGCTGAGTATCGATAGGTACCATCGGTGTCACTGATGTCCCATCCCACCGTGCTCGAGGTTGTCCCTGGGAGTCCTGCCGCCAACGCCGGGCTCGACATCGGCGATGAGCTCGTCGCCGTCAACGGCGTCGTCCCCACCGATGTCATCGAATACCAGCAGCTCATCGATGATCCCGACCCCGAGCTGACGGTCGCCAGAGCAGGTACACACACCAAGGTGCGGCTGGACAAGGCCGCAGGCGAGCCTGTAGGGCTCCGGCTGAACGCCTCGATCTTCGATCGGGTCCAGACCTGCGACAACCACTGCGAGTTCTGCTTCATCTACCAGCTGCCGCCCGGAATGCGGAAAACGTTGTACCTGAAGGATGACGACTATCGGCTGTCGTTCCTCTACGGGAACTTCACCACGTTGACCCGTTTCACCGAGCTCGATCTGGCCAGGGTGGTCGAGGAGCGCCTCGGCCCCCTGTACGTGTCGATCCATGCCACCGATCCGGAGGTCCGCTCCCGGATGTTGCGCAACGCGCGCGGCGGAACCTCACTGCGCTGGTTACGTGCGCTCCTCGAACGCGGGGTGACGGTGCACGGGCAACTGGTTCTGTGCCCCGGGATCAACAACGGGGCGGTGTTCGAGCGCACCGCGGCTGAGATTCTGGCGAGGTACTCCAAGCTGGCGACGGTCGGCATCGTGCCGCTCGGTCTGTCGCGGTACAACACCGAGGAGCATCTCTACCCCCACAGCCAGGAGGAAGCAGCCGCCGACCTCGATGCGGTGCACTTCTGGCAGGACCGGGCACTCGAGATGGTTGGCCACCGCATGTTCTTCGCCTCCGACGAGCTGTACCTGAGGGCTGGTATGGAGATTCCCCCCAGCGAGGCTTACGAGGGGTTTGCCCAGCACGAGAACGGGATCGGCATGGTGCGGGCCTTCTACGACGAGCTGGAAGCGATCGAAGCCGGAGACGACGAGACACCGCCGGTAGTGAGCGGCGAGTGGCGGACGATCCCCTCGGCGCCTGCCGAGTTCTATCGGGCCCGCAAGCACAGCGGCAGCGACCCAACCGGCGAACCGGGACCAGCTGCCATCCTCACCGGTCCTTACGGCGAAATGGCGCTGCGGCCGGTCCTCGGCAGAATGGAGACGCTCGCCCGTCGGCCACTGCGCCTGATGAGCGTGCCGAACGAGTTCTTCGGGGGCAACACCGGAGTGGCAGGGCTGTTGACCGGATCGGACGTCATGCGGGCGATCCGGTCCGATGTCGAGCCAACCGGCCGCTACCTGTTGCCAGACGTAGCTCTCTCCGGTGACACGTTCCTCGACGATGTGCCGCTGGACGAAGTGCGCAACATTGCCCAGGCGCCGCTCATCGTCGCCACCACCACCGCTGGAGGATTACTCGAGGCGGCGGTGCGATGAGCGCCCGACCCGTCGTCGTGATCCTGGGGCGGCCCAACGTTGGCAAATCGACGCTGGTCAACCGGATCTTGGGGCGCAAGTCGGCGGTGGTCGACGAGCAATCTGGGGTGACCAGAGATCGACGCGAGTTCGATGCCGAATGGGCGGGCCGCCAGTTCATCGTCGTCGACACAGGCGGATGGGAGCAGCGACCGGGGGAGCAGTTGGCCGCAGACATCAAGGAGCAGGCCGAAATCGCGGTCAAGGGAGCGGACGTAGTGGTGTTCGTCACCGATGCCACCACCGAGGTGACAGAC
>JADFIY010000031.1 GCA_022566415.1 Acidobacteriota bacterium | reverse complement strand
ATCGCCGGCTCCAAGTTTTCTCTGGACGTCACCGTCCATCTCGGTGCCGGCGCTTACATCTGCGGCGAGGAGACCGCACTGTTGTCGAGCCTGGAAGGTCGTCGCGGCGAGCCCCGAATCAAGCCTCCGTTTCCCGCCGTGGAGGGGCTGTACGCCATGCCGACGATCGTCAACAACGTCGAGACGATTTCCAACGTCCCCTGGATCGTCGCCAACGGCGGCTTTGCCTTCGCATCGATCGGTCCGCAGACCTCAGCGGGGACACGTCTGATGTCGCTGTCCGGGCATGTTGCAAGACCCGGCGATTACGAGATCGTGCTCGGGCTGACCTGGCGCGATCTCATCTATGACGTCGGCGGCGGCATCCGCGACGACCGCCCGCTCAAAACGTGGGTACCCGGCGGCGCATCGGCGCCGTGGTTCGTCCCCGATGAGCATCTCGACACGTTGGTCACCATCGACGACATCGCCGCCAATGGGTCGATGATCGGCTCGGGAGCAGTCATCGTTATGGACGACACCACAAATGTCGTCGCCGCAGCCCACCGCATCGTCAAGTTCTTCGCCCATGAGTCGTGTGGCCAGTGCACACCCTGCCGGGAGGGCACGACGTGGTTGGAACGGATCCTCGACCGGATCCTCACTGGGCAAGGCCGCAGGGAGGACCTCGACCTGCTGCTCGATGTCTCCGACAACATCAGCCCCGGGCTGTCGTGGCCACCGGCGATGACGACGATCTGCCCGCTGGGCCCGTCGGCGACCGCGCCCATCGTTTCGATCATGCGCTACTTCAGGGACGAGGTCGAGGCGATGATCCCCGCCGAGGAAGAGCCCGTCGTCGATGCAGAGGAGGCGCTCCTTGGCTGACGCCTCGGTAACGATCACCCTCGACGGCGTCGACATCGAAGTCGATGCGGGTCAGCGGCTCATCGAGGCCGCTCGTGAGGCCGGGACCTACATCCCCCGCTTCTGTTACGACAAGCGGATGGAGCCGGTCGGGCTGTGCCGGATGTGCCTGGTCGAGGTCGAGTTTCCCAGCGGCATGGCGCTGGTCGCATCCTGTACCACCTTGGTGCGCGACGGGATGGTCGTCGACACCCGGTCCGAAATCGTCACCAAGGCTCAGGAGGGGGTCATCGAGTTCCTGCTGATCAACCATCCACTCGACTGCTCCATTTGTGACAAGGGTGGCGAATGTCCGCTGCAAGACCAGGCGTTTTCGTACGGCCCTGGCGAGTCGCGCTACGTCGAAGAGAAGCGCAGGTTTGTCAAACCCATCCCGATCTCCGACCTCATCTTGCTGGATCGCGAACGATGCATTCTCTGCGGGCTATGCACGCGGTTCTCCGACGACATCTCGGGTGACCCGTTGATCGAGTTCAAGGGTCGGGGCAACAGGGTCGAGGTCATCACCTTCCCCGATGAGCCGTACGCCTCGTACTTCTCCGGCAACACCGTCCAGCTGTGCCCCGTCGGCGCCTTGACCGCAAAGCCATACCGGTTCAAGGCCAGACCATGGGATCTCGACGCCGTCGAGTCGGTGTCTTTTGTCGATTCCGTACACTCGAGGACGTCGATCCAAGCCAGCGCCGGGAAGGTCGTCCGGATCTACGGCGTCGATATCGACGCCACCAATCAGGGGTGGCTCTCCGACAAGGATCGGTTCATCTACGAGCACCTTGCCTCGCCGGAGCGGGTTACGACCCCGCTCATCCGTGACGAGGCCGGGTTCAGCGAGGCAACGTGGGAAGAGGCCATAGGGCTTGTTGCCGACCAGCTCGCCGAATACAAGGGATCGGAGGTCGCCGGTCTCGGAGGTGCCCGCTCCACCAACGAAGACGCCTATGCGTTTGGGAAGTTCCTGCGAACGGTCGTGGTCACCCCACATCTCGACGCCCAGCTCGACGATGGCCTTTCCGCCGAGTTCGCTGCCGCGGTGACGCCACGGGCGACGATCGGCGACATCGACGAGGCCGCCACCATTCTGTTGTGGGGCGCCGACCTCAAGGAGGAGTTCCCCGTCCTCTATTTGCGGGTGCGCAGAGCTGTGACCCAGCTCGGAGCCAAACTCGTCGTCATCCACCCGCGACGCACCGGGCTCGACGACGTTGCTACCCACAGGCTCACCTATCGGGTTGGCTCCGGCGCTGAGATGCTTGGCTGGCTGAAGTCGGGGCGAAAGAAGGACTTCAAGGGCCCGCGAGCCGCGCTGTCCGAAGGACCGGTGGTTGCGCTGGTCGGGCGCACCGGGCTCGCCGAGGATCCCCGGCTGGCCGAGGCCGTCGCCGCCTTCGCCCGAGACGCTGCGGGGGCGAAGATCCTTCCCCTGGTGCGCCGTGGCAATGTCTTCGGGGCCCTCGACATGGGCCTAGCCCCGGGTCTGCTCCCGGGAAGGGTGGCGGTGACGAGCGAAGAAGATCGAGAAGCTCTCGAGTCGTTGTGGGGACCGCTCCCCACCGGCCCCGGGAAGGGAGCGACCGAAATACTCGAGGGGCTGACAGACGGCTCGATTCGGTCGTTGCTTCTCAACGGTGCCGACCCGGTGCGAGATCACCCATCACCTCGACTCGCATCCGCTGCCCTCGAAGCCGCTGAGTTCGTGGTGGCGTTTGACATGTTCCTGTCCGACTCGGCCGTCCACGCCGATGTCGTGCTGCCGGTCGCCGGACTCGGCGAAGTCGAGGGCACCGCTACCAACCTGGAAGGGAGGGTGCAGAAGGTCAACCCGATCGTGGCTGCTCCGGGGAGCGCTAGACCGGTGTGGTCGATCCTCGACGACCTCGCCGTCGCCCTGGGTGCCCAGCTCGGCGGAGGATCGGCGGAGATGATCACCAAGGAGATCGCTCGGGTCGCCCCGGCGTACGGTGACGTCTCCTGGCATCGCCTGCTCCCCGGCACCGAGGGGATCGTGGTTCCTGGGTCGCAGGGCACTCAGCCGCTCCGGTACATCCCGGCTGATCCTGGTCTCGGCGTTTCCGATGCCGCGCTGACCCTGCACGCCGGGCGGGTTCTCTACGACGACGGGGTCATGATCCGCCATAGCCCCGGCATCGCCGGCTTGGCCCCCGAGGCGCATGTGTACCTGCACCCTGTGGACGCCGAGGCGCTGTCGGTCATCGAAGGAGACCGTGCGGTGGTCGGGGTCGATGGCGAAGCCACGCTCACGGTGGTAATCGACCCGACGCTCGCCAAGGGGACGATCTACGTCCCGTTCAACCAGCGGGCCTCGGCGGCGCTTGGCGCGGTCGGAGAGGTAGCGGTCGCACCTGTTGAGAGCGGGGGTTCGTAGTGGATGGGTTCTGGCTCGCCGCCCTCAAGGTCCTGATCGCCTTTGCGCTCCTGTTCAACATCGTGCTTGTCCTGGTGTGGGTAGAGCGGCGGTTGGTGGCACGCATGCAGAACCGCATAGGGCCCAACCGGGCGGGACCGGCAGGGATGTTGCAGACGCTTGCCGATGGGTTGAAGCTGATGTTCAAGGAGTCCATAGACCCGAGGCGAGCCCAGCTCGGCATCTACCTGGCGGCGCCGGTGCTGGCCCTCATCCCGGCCTTGCTGATTTTCCTGATCATCCCGATCGGTGCTCCCATAACCATCGGGGACACCACCTATGACCTCCAGGTCACCGATCTCAACATCGCGGTTTTGTATTTCCTGGCGATGTCTTCGATTGCGGTGTATGCGATCGTCCTCGCCGGGTGGTCGTCCGGGTCGAAGTACCCGCTGCTCGGCTCGGTGCGTGCCGCCGCCCAGATGATCTCGTACGAGGCCGCACTCGGGCTCGCTCTCGTCCCGGTGATTCTGTACAACCGCACCACGTCGCTGGCGGAGATCGTCGCCGCCCAGGGTGGGACGTTCTTCGGCATCTTCCCCGCCTGGAACATCGTGCTCATCCCATCGTTCATCGTATTCCTGATCGCCGGGTTCGCCGAAACCAACCGGGCGCCGTTCGATCTCGTTGAGGCAGAGCAGGAGCTCGTCGGCGGCTACCACACCGAATACTCCGGATTCCGCTTCGCCTTGTTCTTCCTCGCCGAGTACATCAACCTGTTCAACATCTCCGCGCTGACCGTCGTTTTCTTCCTCGGTGGCTGGCACGGACCCGTCTTCGGGCCGACGTTCCTCCAGTACCTATTGCCGATCTTCTGGTTCCTGCTCAAGACGGCTGCCGTTATCTTTGTGTTCATCTGGGCACGCGCTTCACTGCCGAGGATGCGCTATGACCAGCTGATGGAGTTCGGTTGGAAGCGGCTGATCCCCCTGTCGCTGGTGTGGATCATGGTGGTGATGGTCGCCGTCGGGCTCCGTCGCTTCGGGCTGCCGTGGTCATGAGCTGGCTCGACGACATTCTCGGACCGTGGCGAGGGTTCCTGGTCACCTTCCGCCAGATGTTCAGGCCCAACGTCACCACCCAGTATCCAGAGCAGAAGCGAGTCAAGCCCGAACGTTTCCACGGTCGTCACGTGCTCAACCGCTACCCAGACGGGATGGAGAAGTGCATCGGCTGTGAGCTGTGCGCCGGTGTGTGCCCTGCCGATTGCATCTACGTGCGCGGGGCGGACAACCCGGATGACGATCCGGTGAGCCCTGGAGAGCGCTACGGGTTCGTCTACGAGATCAACATGCTGCGATGCATCTTCTGCGGCCTGTGCGTCGAGGCATGTCCCACCGAGGCGATCACGATGACGCATCTCTTCGAGCTGTCGGTCACCGACCGCGATGATGCGATGTTCACCAAGGCCGATTTGCTGGTCGAACGAGATGGGACCCCCAACCACAACGCACCTGCTGGTCCGCTCATCGACCTCGACGAGCTGAAGCTAGCCGACGGCTGGATGCGGGCGACTTCGTCTGCGGGTCGAGCCGAGTACGAGGGAGTCGTGCAATGGAGCGAAAGCGCGGGAAAGAGTCAAGAGTCAACAGTCGAGAGTCCACAGGGGGACTCGGACTCATGACTCTCGACTCTCGACTCTCGACTCGGTCATCGGCGACCAAGGGTTGTCGATGATCGAGGTTTTCGTCTTCGCCATCTTTGCCGCCATCGCCATTGCCGGGGCGCTGGTGATGGTGATCGGGCGCAACCCGGTGTACTCGGCGATCGGGCTGCTGACCACGATGTTCTCCATTGCGGTGTTCTACGTCCTCCAGAACGCCCACTTCGTCGCCGCGGTCCAGGTGGTCATCTATGCCGGAGCCGTGATGACGCTGTTCCTGTTTGTGATCATGATGATCGGAGTCGACAAAAAGGAGGACACCACAGAGCAGATTCCGTGGCAGCGCCCGATCGCGATCGCGGTCAGCGTCGGCCTGGCTGCGGTGATCCTGATTGCGGGCAGCAGGGCTTGGATCACCGGCCGTAGCGTTTTCGGCGTCGACGGTATCAACGGGACGATCGAGGTCGTCGCAGACGCTCTCTTCGGAACGTGGACCCTTGCCTTCCTCTCCACCATCTTCCTACTCACTATCGCCGCCGTGGGGACGATCGCGATGGCGCAGTACAGCCCGCGCCGGCCGGAGGAAGAGTCGTGATTGTCACCCCCGGTTGGTACATGGCCCTCGCCGCCGTGTTGTTCTCGATTGGTGGCGCCGGGGTCCTGGTGCGGCGAAACGCCCTCGTGATGTTCATGTCGATCGAGCTGATGCTCAACTCGGTCAACCTCACCTTCGTCGCCGCGGGAACCGGGCTCGGGCTCATCGAGGGGCAGGTCGCCGCCCTGTTCGTCATTGTCGTGGCCGCGGCCGAGGTGACCATAGGGCTTGCCATCCTCGTCGCAGTATTCAGAGGCCGGGCGACGGCCAACGTCGACGAGCTGAGCAGCCTGGGGGGATGACGGGGTGATCGACTACCTCTGGGTGCTCATCGTCTTGCCGCTGCTGGGTGCCGCCGCGCTCATCGTCTTCGGCAAGCGCATCGGTGACCCGTGGTCCGGCCGGCTGGCTTCCGCCCTCGTCGGAACCGCCTTCTTGATCGCAGCGGGCTTCACCGTCCCACTCGTTACCGGCAACGGTCACCCGGAGACGGTCGAGCTGTTTTCCTGGATACCGGTGCTCGGTGTGGAGGTTTCCCTGTTGTGGGATCCGTTGGCAGCACTGATGACACTCATCGTCACCGGCGTCGGGTTCCTCATCCACGTCTACGCCGTCGGGTACATGCACGGCGACGAACGGTTCGGTCGGTTCTTCGGGTACATGAACCTGTTCATCGCCTCGATGCTGACCCTCGTCCTCGCCTCCAACTTCGTCGTGATGTTCGTCGGGTGGGAACTGGTCGGGTTGTCTTCATACCTGCTGATCAGCTTCTGGTTCGTCAGGCCAGCGGCGTCGGCGGCGGGGAAGAAGGCCTTCATCGTCAATCGCATCGGCGACTGGGGCTTCCTGGTCGCCCTGTTGCTGATCTTCGCTGCGTTCGGGACCTTCGAGTTCGCCGCCGTCTTCGCCGAAGCGCCCACGGGGCTGACCACCGGGATGGCAACGGCGATCACGTTGCTGCTCTTCCTCGGTGCCGTCGGCAAGTCGGCACAGATTCCGCTGTACGTGTGGCTCCCAGACGCCATGGAGGGCCCGACCCCGGTGTCGGCGCTCATCCACGCGGCAACGATGGTCACCGCCGGCATCTACATGATCGCCAGAACGGCGGTGCTCTTCGGGTTGGCGCCCGCCACCCTCACCGTGGTGGCGACCGTTGGTGCCGCGACCGCCCTCTTCGCCGCCACCCTCGCCATGGGCCAGCGCGACATCAAGCGGGTGCTGGCGTATTCGACGATCAGCCAGCTCGGATACATGGTCATGGCGGTGGGGGTCACCGCGTTCACCGCCGGCATGTTCCACCTCATGACCCACGCCTTCTTCAAGGCGCTCCTTTTCCTCGGAGCCGGTGCCGTGATCCACGCCGTGGCAGGAGAACAGGACATGTCGAGGATGGGCGGCCTCCGCAAGGTCATGCCGATCACGTTCTGGACGATGGTGGTCGCCTGGCTCGCCATCGCCGGGGTCGCACCCCTCTCCGGGTTCTGGTCGAAGGATGAGATCCTGGCGGCCGCCTTTGCCCACGGTGGCTACTTCGTCTTTCTCTGGGCGATCGGCGTGGTGGCCGCGCTGCTGACGGCGTTCTACATGACCCGGCTCATGATCCTCACCTTCGGCGGGGAAGAGCGGTGGCCGGACGGAGTCGAGGCGAGCGAGGCGCCGCCGATTCTGACTGTGCCCCTGGTGATCCTCGCCGTGCTCTCTGCGACCGCCGGCATCTTCAACACCCCGTTCCGGCTTGGTCTCGAGCACTTCCTCGAACCGAGCTTCGAGGGTGTGACTCAACAGTTACCGCCCGCAGGGGCGACCGTGGTGGCGCTGGCGGCCCTCGCCCTCGTCGTCGCCCTGGTTGGGATCTTTTGGGGGTGGGCGCGGTATTCCAGGAGGCTGCCGGTCGAGGAAGGCGGTTTCTGGGGGGCGGCGGTCGAGGGTTATCGAGTCGACGACTGGTACGGAAGGCTCGTTGTCGCGCCCGGCAAGGCGATGGCGACGTGGGCGGCCGAGATCCTGGACGGACGAATCATCGACGGTGTCGTCAACGGGGTCGGGGGAGGCGTCAAGTCTTTCGGCAATTCGTTGAGCGGCACCCAATCCGGTTTGGTCCGCTGGTACGGGGCGGTGATGGCCGCAGGGACGCTCGGTCTCCTCCTGTGGCTGCTCCTCAGCGGGGGGCTCTTCTGATGGTGCTTCCCACCCTCATCCTCCTGCCGTTGATCGGCGCCGTCGCCGTTGCGCTGGTCCCCAAGAACCGATCCGAGCTTGTCTTCCCGCTCGGATTGGCGGTGAGCATCCCGCCGCTAGTTGCCGCGCTGTGGGTAGCGGCCAACTTCACGGTCGGCGAAGCGTCCTTCCAGTTCGTCACCGATCACACCTTGTCCGAGTCGCTTGGTATCGGGTGGCGTCTCGGCATCGACGGCATCTCGCTGTGGCTCGTGGTGCTCACCGCCCTGTTGTTCCCGCTTGCAGTGGCCGCTTCCACCGCGATCACCGATCGCACCAAGTCGTACCTGGTGGCGATGCTGATCTTGGAGACCGGCCTTCTCGGCGTGTTCCTCGCGCTCGATTTGCTCCTCTTCTTCGCCTTTTTTGAGATCGTGTTGGTTCCGATGTATCTGCTGATCGGGATCTGGGGATCCGAGAACCGCGGTTATGCCTCGCTCAAGTTTGTCCTGTTCACCGGCGCCGGGTCCGTCTTTCTGCTTGGCGGCATCATCGTGCTTGGCTTGTTCACCGGGGACCTCGTCGACCGGCTGAGCAGCTTCGACATCAGGGTGATGCTCGACGTCGAACTGTCGTCTACCGCCCAGCTGTGGCTGTTTCTGGCGTTTGGGATCGCCTTTGCCATCAAGGTCCCGATCGTGCCGTTTCATACCTGGCTGCCAGACGCCCACACCGAAGCACCGACCGCAGCATCGGTCATTCTGGCGGGGGTCCTGCTCAAGATGGGTGGCTACGGCTTCCTCCGGTTCAACATGACTCTGTTTCCCGAGGCCACCGTCGACCTCGTTTGGGTGCTCGCCGTGCTCGGGGTGATCGGCATCGTTTACGGCGCGGTGGTTGCGATCGTCCAGCCCGACATCAAACGCCTCGTCGCCTATTCCTCGGTGAGCCACATGGGCTTCGTCCTCCTGGGCCTGTTCGCCCTCACCAGCCAGGGCCTCACCGGTGGGGTGTTCGTGATGATCAGCCACGGGCTGGTGACCGGGGCCCTGTTCCTGCTCGTCGGGATGCTGTACGACCGGCGCCACACCAGGCTGATCGACGACTACGGCGGGATCGCCACCGTCATGCCCATCTACGCCGGATTCTTCCTGTACATGGCCTTCGCCTCGATCGGCCTTCCCGGGTTGTCCGGCTTCGTCGGAGAGCTCGCCGTCCTCGTTGGCAGCTACCTCACCCTTCCCGTGCTGGCGATCATCGCTGCCAGCGGCGTGATCCTCGCCGCCGTGTACCTGCTGTGGGCCTACGAGCGGGTGTTCACAGGACCGATAACCAACTCCGCAAACGAGGGTCTGCACGATCTCGGCCTGCGCGAGATCGCCATCATCGTTCCCCTGATCTTGATCGTGCTCGCCATCGGCATCTATCCGAAGCCGATCCTCGACCGTATTCAGCCCTCGGTCGACCTGATCCTGGAGCGCATCGAAGCCACCACCAGCTACGAGGTCCCCGAGCACGGCGCCACGGTCGATGAGGGAGCAGGATGAACAACGCTGCCCTGCTGCCGATCGCACCTGAGGTCATCCTGCTAGCCGGGGCGCTCATCGTGATCCTCCTACTCGTCCTCCTCGACAGGCCGTACCGGGAGGGGGGAATCGTTGCTATGGCTGCCCTGGCTGCCGCCGCGGTCGCCTCGGTGCTGCAATGGCAGGCGCTGGGCGACGGGGCCGACAACCTGTACTTCTCGGCGCAAGGTGTGCCGGTCCCACGCCTGCCCATGGTCGTGATGGATCACTACTCGGCGTTTGCGGGCGTGGTGATCTTCGTCGTCAGCATGCTCGGCCTTGCCGTCGCCTGGCGCCTCGTGCTGACCCTGGGAGCGCGGAGTGCGGAATTCCTGACGCTGGTCCTGCTCGCCGTGGCCGGTCTGCACATGATGACGGCGTCCGCCAATATGATCATGCTCTTCATCGGTCTGGAGACCGCGTCGATCGCTCTCTACGTTCTGGCCGGATTCACCAGGGAGCGTGCCAACGCCGACGAGGCCGCAGTCAAATACTTTCTGCTCGGATCGTTGGCATCGGTGGTCTTCGTCTACGGAGCTGCGCTGCTGTTCGCCGCCACCGGTTCGACCGCGTTCTACGGGGCGGGCAGCATGCGCGAGTTCTTGGCGGAGAATATCGTCGCCGAGCCGGCGATTCTCCTGCTGGCGATGGGGCTCGTCATCGTCGGGATGTCGTTCAAGGTGACGGCGGCGCCGTTCCACCAGTGGGCTCCAGACGTCTACCAAGGGGCCCCGAGCGGCATCGTCGGGCTGATGGCCGCCGGGGTCAAGATCGCCGGGTTCGCCGCCCTGGGTCGAATCCTGTTCTCCGCGCTTCCCAGTCAGATCGACGACTGGGCACCGGCGCTCGCCATCATCGCCGGGGCGTCGATGATTATCGGGACCGTGCTCGCCGCGGTGCAAGATGATGTAAAGCGCATCCTCGCCTACTCGGGCGTCGCCCACGCCGGGTACATTCTCATGGCCTTCGTTGCCGGGAACGAGGGCATCGGCTCGATGTGGTTCTACGTGACGACGTATGCCCTCACCGTCATCGGCGTGTTTGCCGTGGTCGCGGTCGTTTCCGGGTCGCGGAGCGGGAGCAGCCCGCTTGCCGAGTGGTCCGGTCTGTCGTCACGGGCGCCGGTGTTGGCTTGGGTGATGCTGATCATGCTGCTGGCCCTGGCAGGGATTCCGTTCACGACGGGTTTTGTGGCCAAAGTCACGGTGTTCACCGCGGCCACAGATGCCGGGTATCTGTGGTTGATGATCCTGGCCTTGGTGACGACCATTGTCGGTCTCTACGTCTATTTCCGGTTGGCTGCGGTGATGTTCTTGGAGGGTCCTGCCGGGGTGGAGGAGGTGGTCGTTCCGCCGACGACGGCGCTGGTGCTGGCGGTGGCGGCGGTCACCACGGTTCTGCTTGGATTGTTGCCGTGGCCACTTTTGGACCTAGCCCGTGAAGCCCTTCCGCTCTAAGAGGCTCCGTCTTCGCGGAGCCGTGGCCCGAGCGGCCCGCCGCGAAGCGGCAAGAGCGGGAAAATGGTTCCACTTCTATGGAGACGACCGGTTCCGTGTCGGTGCGCGCCCTAAGGCATCGCACCGGTACTTCGCAGTGTCCGCCTTCGCGGTGGCGATGACCATTCCTGCGTTGACCGCACCGGTGTCGCCTACGGTGATCACGGCCGAGATCTTCATCGTCGAGAAAGACAATCCGATTGACGAAGACGTCTATGTGGCTTCTACATCCGGGCGGGTGGAGGGACTCATCGACGGGGATCTGACCATCATCACCGGTGATCTGACCATCTCCGGCACCATCACAGGCAGCGTCATTGCCCTGACCTCTGGCACGGTGCGGGTCGAAGCGGGCGGAGTCATCGGAGGATCGTTGCGGAGCGCATCACCTTCTGTCGTGATCGACGGCGCCGTCGATGGGGACACGCTGGTGACCGGGGCGGGGCTCACCATCGGAGATAGCGGCAGCGTCGGGTCCGACGTTATCTACTTCGGCGGCGTGTTCGTAGCGGATGGTTCGGTGGGACGAGACGTGCGGGGTCGCATGATCACCGCAGGTATCGACGGCTCCATCGGGCGCGACGTCGATATCGCCGTCGAGTTCCTGACCATCGGAGCATCAGCAGAGGTGGGCGGAGACGTGCTGTACCGCTCGGCCAACGATGCGTCGATCTCCTCCGATGCCGAAATCGCCGGTGGGGTGTTCGTCCTCCCCGCCCAGTCCAACTTCTTTTACGGCGTGTTGCTGACGATGGCCAACGTCATCGGGTTCCTCGGTTTCGTCGTCGCCGGGTTGCTTGCCTTCTGGCTGTTGCGCTCCACAGGTGAGGCGGCGGTGGCTGCCATCTCTTCCAACCCGATCAAGAGCCTGTTGATCGGGTTGGGTGTTGTGCTCGCAGGCCCGATCGTGGTCGTCCTGCTGGCGGCCACGCTGGTCGGTCTTCCGCTCGCCGCCCTGGTTCTATTCGCCTTGTTGCTCGGCCTCATCTTTGGTCCGGTCCCATGGGTGACGGCTGTGGCCGACCTGCTGTTCCGTCCGCTCAAACGGAAGCCGGGGCTGTTCGGTGCCTTCGTGATCGGAGCGGTCCTATGGCGATTCGGAATCTGGATCATCCCAGTGGTCGGCGCCCTGCTCTACCTGATCGCTCTGATTTGGGGTATCGGCGGATGGGTGCTCGGTGGCTGGCGGATCAGAGAGGCGCGCGACCGTGAGCGGGAGGTGTTGCCCGAAGCCATGATCGTCGAGGAAGATGAGATCCCAGAGGGGTGGGAGTACCCGCTGGCACCGAAGGGCTCCGCCGCCGTCTCTGCCCAGGCGTCATTCACCGATCGGGTCGCCGGGGTGATGGCCGAACCCGACGCGGACGACGACGACGACCCAGAAACCGACGCATGATCGTCGTACGTGTCTGGAGACTCACTCAGTGAGCCTCTGAACACGAGCGACGGGCGGGACCGGAACTAGTCCCTGGGAAACACCACAGCCTCTTGGAATTCCAGATCCACGCGATCCCCCCGATCGAGCACGGGTCGTCGCCCCACCCGTGCCTGCACCCGTCTCCCGTCGGCAAGCTCCAGCAGCAGCATCTGGTCGTGGCCGTAGTACTCGAGGTCGATGACCGTCGCCTCGCCGTTGGCAGCAGGAGTAGCGATGATCCACTCGGGGCGGATGATCACCCGTACGGCTCCCTCGACCGATCCGTCGACCGGGAAGCTTCCAAGGTCGGTCTTGACCACCCCGTCTTCAGCTATCCCTTCGACCGCCAGACTCTCCCCGAGGAACGACGCCACCCACGGGTCGGTGGGTCGCTGGTAGACGTCGAGTGGACTACCCACCTGGACGACGTGGCCGTCGCGCATCACCGCAACGGTGTCGGCGATGGCGAGCGCCTCCGACTGATCGTGGGTGACGAACACGGCAGTGGCGCCGGCGTCGCGCAGGATCCTGCGTACGTCCCTGCGCATCCGATCACGGTGAGGTGCATCGAGGTTCGAGAATGGTTCATCGAGCAATACCACCTCTGGCCGCGGCGCCAGGGCGCGGGCCAGGGCCACCCGCTGCTGCTCTCCGCCGGAGAGCTCGCTGGGGAGGCGGTGGTCCATCCCGGTCAATCCGACAAGGTCGAGGACCTCGGCGACGCGTTCGACACGGTCCTCCTCGGTGACCCCGTACCCAACGTTGTCGGCGACGGTCATATGCGGGAACAGCGCGTAGTCCTGGAACACCATCCCGACCCTGCGCTTCTCGGGCGCGACGTCGACACCCTCACTGAAGACGGTCCGACCACCGATCGACACCGATCCTGCATCCGGCGGCTCGAACCCGGCGATGGCTCGCAACGCCGTGGTCTTCCCGCATCCGGAAGGGCCGACCAGGCTGACCACCTCTCCCTTGTCGACCACAAGACTGAAGTCGTCCAGCGCCACCGTGTCTCCGTATGTCTGGAACAGCCCACGGCATTCGATCGCCGGGCGGGTTTCGGTCATCCGGGGGACTCCTTGGTGCTCAGGACGAGGAAGTAAAGGGGGATCGCCGAAAGCCCCAATAGCACGAGGGCCGACGCGGCGGCTCGTGCATAGAACAGCTCGTTGGCTGCCGACCAGATCCTCACCGCGAGCGTATCGAATCCGGTCGGCCTGAGTAGCAGCGTTGCCGGCAACTCCTTCATCGTGGTGAGAAACACTAGGGCACCGCCGGCGAGGAGCCCGGGCCGGATGAGCGGGACCGTCACCGAGCGCAGCGTCTGCAGAGGCCCCTTTCCCAGGCTGCGCGACGCCTCCTCGACACTCGGGTTGACCTGCAGCATCGACGCTCTCGTTGCTCCCGTCGCCTGGGCAAGAAAAATCGATGCATACACGACGACGAGCAGCGTCAGGCTCTGATACAGCGGGCCCAGGTAGCGGACGGCGAAGAACACGACGGCGAGCGCCACGGTGATGTGCGGCAGCGAGAAGGTGACGAACACGGTCCGTTCCAGCCAGCCAGCGGCACGGCCCCGGTACCGAACCGTGAGCACAACAATCGGTATGGCTGCGGCCATCGCAAGGACCGCCGCCAGCGACGACCCGATCAGCGAGCCACCCACGGCGCCCCAATCGATCGTCACCGTTTCCCCGACCCTCGCTCCCCGCCAGGCCCAGGTGGCCAGCACCACGACGGGGATGACAACGCCGAGCGTCACAACCGATGTGAGGAACCCGAGAGCGGCAATCCGCTCTCCGGTCGAAAGCCGCTGCCGGCTACGGCGCCTGGCGGGCCGGCTGGTGTGATACGCCGCACGTCCCCTGGTGCGCTGCTCCGCCCAGATGATCACAAGCGCGATCAAAATCAGCAGAACCGAGAGCACCGCGGCGGGGGTGCGATCGATCCTGCCCGCGTATTGGGCGTAGATGGCGGTGGTGAACGCGGCGTACCGCATGAGCGACACCGCGCCGAAGTCGGAGAGGGTGTACAGGGCGGTGAGCAGCGCGCCGGCGCCGATCGCCGGCCGGAGTTGGGGGAGAGTGATAGTCCAGAAGCTGTGCCACCGCGACGCCCCTAGGCCACGGGCCGCATCTTCGAGGGCGGGGTCGAGCCGGCGCAGCGCGGCGAGCACCATCAGATACACGAAGGGAAAGGTGGACAGGGTAAGGGCCAGCCAGGCGCCGGGCAGCCCGTCGAGGACCGGGACATCCCAGCCGGTCACGGTGGCCAGTGTCCCGCGCGGCCCGGAGGCGGCCAGAAACGACAGCGCCAATACATAGGACGGGATGACAAGCGGGAGTGGGACCAGCACCCCCCAGGCTTTTCGTCCCGGCACTTCCGTGCTGCTGACCACCCAGGCGCCGGCGACGCCGACGACCACGGCCGTAGCGGTGACCAACGCGGTGAGCACCGTGGATCGCAGCGCCAGCTCGGCGGTGCGCAGGTCGAAGAGAATGTCGAGGGCAGCGTCTGAGGCGCCGAGGACCCGGAAGAAGAGAAACACAAGTGGGAAGATCAGTGGGAGGACGATGAGCACTCCTCCCGCCCACATCCACCACGGAGCCTTGCGGCCTGTCCTGGATTGGGGGGGTGGTGCCTCGGTTACGCCGACGACGTTTACGGCGGGCTCGGGCCCCCAGGGTGCTTGGACGGTCACAGCAGCCCGGCCTGTGTGACGAGGTCGGTGGCGAGGTCAAGCACGGTCGCCAATTCGGATAGGTCGACCTCGGGCGTCGGGACGTCCCCGATCGGCGGTAGCCCATTGTTCGCCGGGACGCCGGGAAGGAGCGGGTATTCGAACGTCTCGGATGCGAAGTACTGCTGAGAGCGCTCGGAAAGGAGGAAGGCGACGAACGTCTCGGCAGCTTCGCGGTTGTCGGTTGTCCTCAGGATGCCGACGCCGGCCGGCATGACCAGTGACCCCGCGGTGGGCTCGGGAAAAAAGTAGTTGGCGGCCGAGGTCTGCGGCTGCTCCTTCAACCTACGCAACAGGTAGTAGTGGTTTACCAGGCCGCTGTCGAGCTGCCCGTCTGCCACTGCGGATACGATCGACGAGTTATTCGAGTAGGCAGGCGAGCCGTTGGCTGCCATGCCTTCGAGCCAGGCCAGGGTTGCCACCTCTCCGTCCAGGAGGATCTTGGCGGCGACGAAGGCGAGGAAGGAGCCGTTGGCGGGTGCGATCCCGACCAGTCCTTGCCACTCGGAGCCGATGAGACCGTCCTCGGTGGCTGGGAGGTCGGCCGGTGTCAGCAGGGTCGTGTCGTATACGATCGTGCGTACTCGCCCGGATACCCCGACCCAGAGGCCGTCCGTATCGGAGAACCGCTCGGGCACCCTGCTCAACAGATCGTCGGGGAGACGATCCAGCATCCCCTCGAGGGCGACGGCCCCGATTGAAGCTGGATCCTGGGTGAAGACTACGTCCGCCGGGCTCCGGTCACCCTCTTCGAGCAGGGTGGCGGCGATCTCGGTGCTGCCACCGTAACGGACGGCGACATCGATCCCGGACTCTTCCTCGAACTGCTGGATCAGCGGACCGATGAGCTCCTCGGAACGACCCGAATACACGGTGAGCGTGTCGCTATCGGTGGAACACGCAGAAACGGCGAGCGCAACGATGAGAGCAATCAGACCAAATCGGCGCATCGGCGGATCCTACGAGGTAGTCAGGCCCTTGCGATCGAACCCTATTGGCACTACGTCGGTAGTGCAAAGGGACCGATGGGGTGGGTTACCGGCCCCGCGGCGTCAGCGTTGCAGCCAACGGTTCAACAGGCTGCCTCGCCTCGAAGACGGCTGCCGCTAGTCGTCGTCATCATCGTCGTCATCGTCGTCATCACGCTTGCCGTGCTCGTCCCGATCGTCGTCGTCGTCGTCATCACGCTTGCCGTGCTCGTCCCGATCGTCGTCGCCATCATCATGCTTACCGCGCTTGTCCCGATCGTCGTCGTGCCGGCGGCGCTTGTCGCGAATAGACGCCGTCACCACCAAGTCATCGGTGTCGGATCCGCCGTCATCGTCGACCACCGTGACGGTGACGGTGTAGCGACCGGGCTTGGCGTACTTGTGTTTGAGGCGAATCGGTGATTTCGCCGGATCGACCACGGTCACGCGGGATCCGTCCCCCCAGTCGACGGTCGCGATGTGGGTGTCGCTCTTTCCGCGGTCGTCGAACTTCGCTTTGAGTCGGTAGTTCTCTCCGGCGCGGATATTGGTGTCGGGCCCGGCCTCGACGCGCGGGTCGACGTTGTCGACCTTGACCGTCGTGGTCGCCGAGTCGGTCAGACCGTCGTTGTCGGTCACCTCGAGGGTCAGCGTGTAGGTGCCGTCGTCCGGAGCTCGGAACTTCGGCCTGGCCTTGTGCGGATTATCGAACGACCCGCCGGTGGCGGTCCACCGGTAGGAGACGATCCTGCCGTCGGCGTCGCTGGATCGTTTTCCGTTCAGCCTGATCTTGGAGCCTTCCCGACCCCGGTACGGGCCGCCTGGATCCGCCGTCGGAGGCGTACCTTCGATCGGACGTGTTCCTTCGATCAGGGTTTCGGTCACCTCGACGCGTGCGCTCCGGCAGGTGGTGCCGTCGTCGTCGGTGATGCAGAGCTCGACGGTGTAGGTTCCGGCCAGTTCATAGAGGTTCGACCCCGCCACCGCGTGGCCGGTCACCCTCGCTGGGACCGGAGGTGCGCCCTCGCCCCAGTCGATTGTCGCAGTGTGAGTATCGAGGGCACCAGGATCGGAGAAGGTGGCGTTGAGCGAGGCCGTCGACCCCTCCGGGATACCGGTATCGACCTGCAGGCTGTCGATCGACGGGGCGACGTTGTTGACGGTGACCTTGGCGGTATCGCTTGTTGATAGGCCGAAGGAGTCGGTGGCGGTGAGCGTGATCGTATAGGTGCCGTCCTGGTCCGCGGTGAACGTGGTGGCCTGACTGCCGGCGGCGGCGAATGACCCGCCGGGCGTCGAGGTCCATGCCGTTGTCAAGGGATCGGTGTCGGTGGCGGTTCCGGTGATAGCGACTGGGTTCCCTTCGTCGGTGACGTACTCGCCTCCGGCGTCGACGTCGGGGGCCACGTTCTGCGCCGTTGTGATGGAGACGTCGACCGTGTCGCAGCCGGTGTCGTCGCTGTCGTCGACGATGCACACCCGAATGGTGTCGTCTACCGCGGTGGTGTAGGCGTGTGAAAAGCTGAACATGTTGCCGGTGACCGCAACATCGATGTCGGAGGTCCCGTCCCTCCACTCGATGTTGGCGGTGTGGGTGTCTGCGCTTCCCGGGTCGGTGTAGATGCCGTGGATCGTGATGGTGTCGCCGACGTTGCCGGTCACGCTGGCTTCGGTTATGTCGACACTCGGGCTGACGTTGGCGACGGTGACGTCCTTGGTCGCCTCGCCACTACCGCCGTCGTCGTCGAGGACGGTGACGGTGATCGTGTACGAACCGTCCTGGATGTAGGTGTGGGCCCCGATGACCGGTGAGGTGGCACCAACCCCCTCGGAGTTGCCGTCGCCCCAGTCGATGGTGACGGTGTGGGTGTCGTCGACTCCAGGGTCCGAGAAAGCGGCAAGCGTGGCCGGGGGCATGGGTGCACCCTCGTTGAGGGTCAGAGTCCCGCTGCTGGCGGTGACCGCGGGGGCGACGTTGATGACGTTGACCGTCGCCGCATCGGTGTGGCACTGCACATCGGGGGTTGCATCGTCACATACCTCGAGGGTCCCCGCGATGGGGCCATCGTCGATGGCGTCGGTGAAGGGCGGGTTTTCGATCCTGTTGTCAACGAAC
>JADFIY010000030.1 GCA_022566415.1 Acidobacteriota bacterium | reverse complement strand
GAGCCCCTCCACCTCGAGACTGCCCCAGCGGGACGCACAGGGCATGCAAAACACATCCATCGACCGGTACAGGCCGGGCATCTCGCTCCACGGCGGATCCACGATGAAGCGCGTCCGCACCCCAAGCCGATCGGCGAGCCGGCGGAGTTTGGCTTCCTTCCTGCCCTTGCCGACGACGAGCACCTCGGCAGGGCGATCCAGCCGCGCCACCGCTTCGAGCAACCGATGCTGGCCCTTACGAGGGATGAACCGGCTGACACAGCCGACCACAGGGGCTTCGTTGCGACCGTCGGGCGGAGGGACGAACACATCGACGTCCACGCCGGCGCCGAGGTACACGACGTCCTTGCCGGTGAGCCGTGCCACCCGATCTGCGGTGTAGCGGCTCACCGCAAACCGCACTTCGGCGTCTCCCAGGGCCTTGGCAATCGCCTGCCGAAACCCGGGCGCGGCTGCTGGCAGCGTGACCTCGGCGCCGTGGGCCAGCACCGCGTACGGAACCCGGAGGCGGTCGCGGAGGCGGGGACCGAGATAGGGGAGCGGGTATGGGGCACCAAACAAAACCACATCAGGCGCAAACCGTTCGGCACGCTCGAAGATCCAATCCCCGGTCGCTCTCGTCGGCCACATGAAGGCCGCTTGGTGCCGGCTCACCCGACCAGCGTCATCGGTGCTCTCAGCGGCGGGTGCTATGACGTGGACCGGGTCCGGCCAGGAGGCGACGACGTTGCTGAGGTATTGCTGGATGCCGCCTGGTTTTGGCGGGTAGTCGTTGGTGATGACAAGAAGCCGCATGTCACCACTCGAGATGCGGTGCGACGTTGTAGGACACGAGGCGTGTCCGCCGCGGGCCAACGACCATTTCCGCATGAGCGGTGTTGCGCAGCACCGGAAGGGCGTCCCTCTCCGCGAAGGAAACACCAAGGACCCCGGCAACATAGGCTCTGGCTACACCCCCGTGGGTGAACAGGCCGATGGAGCCTGCATCGGTCTCCTCGATCACCTCGTCGATGGCGGCGGCGAGGCGTTGTCCAGCCTCGGCGAAGGTCTCGCCGGTCCGCCCGCGCGGCTCGTCGAGACCGGATCGGTAGATACGCTCGAAGTGCTCCGGGTCGGCCGCCTCCGCCTCGGCACTGGTCATCCCCTCCCACTCGCCGAAGTACATCTCCTTGAGGGCATCGTCGACGGTGACCGGTCTGCCCTGGGCGTCGGCGACCGAAGCCGCCGTTTGGTGAGCCCGCGACAACGGAGAGCTGACGATGGCGTCGAGAGGTAATGCTGTTGCCGCCAGATCGGAGGCTTGCCGCCGCCCGGTCTCTGTGAGCGGGCTCTCGCGATGCCCATGCCATCGACGTTCGACGTTGGCCACGGTTTCGCCATGCCGGTAGAGCATCACGCTGCGGCCCTCGGCGCGAGCTACATCTCCGCCGAGGTGAGTTGCGTCGCTGTAGGTGAACACTTGGGGTCGTTGACCGTCGTCGAGCACGACGGTCGTCGCAGACGTATTGGCCGGCAGCGCCAGCGCCCCGGGATCTGCCCCAAGGACGAGAGCGATCAGCGAGTGGATCAGACCACCGTGGGTGACGACCATTGCCTCGTCGCCGTCGTCGAGACGATGAACTACAGCAGCGAGCGCCTCTTGGATCCTCGCCGCGAATTCCGACTGCGATTCTCCGCCTTCCGGCCGAAAGTCGTCCCCGGAGCGCAATGCCACCAAGCCGCCGGGGAACCTCTGCTCAATCTCGTCGGAACGCAATCCCTCCCACTCACCGAAGTGAAACTCCCGCCATCGTGGATCGGGCTCGGCAGACCCGAGGGCATCTGCGGTTGCTATGGCCCTGCCCAGGTCCGAGGTGATCAAGAGCGAAGGTGCATCGGGCTTGAAGCGCGCGGCAAACTTGACGAGCTGGGCATGGCCGCGGTCGCTCAACTCGGAATCGGAGTGGCCCTGCCATCCTCCGTGCACGTTGGCTGCGGTCTCGGCATGCCGGATCAGCGTGATACGACGAGTCAATTCAGTCTTCAGTCTTCAGCTTTCAGTCATCAGAATCGGCCTCACACCGTTTGGACTGACGACTGATGACTGATGACTGATGACTCAATCTAGAACAACCCATTGCTGACGAAGGCCGAGGAGAAGATCAACGAGACGATCGTCATCACCTTGATGACGATGTTCATCGATGGTCCAGCGGTGTCCTTGAACGGATCTCCGACGGTGTCTCCAACCACGGCCGCCTTGTGCGCCTCGGATCCCTTGCCGCCGAAGGCGCCGGCTTCGACGAACTTCTTGGCGTTATCCCACATACCACCGGCGTTCGCCATATAGATGGCTAGTAGGAAACCCGACACCAGCGCTCCTGCCAGCACACCGCCGAGCATCTCGATGCTGATGAACCCGACCACCAGCGGCAGCGCCACCGCCATAGTGCCGGGGATGACCATCTCCCGCAGCGATGACCTGGTTGCGATGTCGATGACCTTGTCGTAATCGGGCAGGGCGTCCGGGTCTCCTTCCCTCAGCCCGGGGATCTCTCGGAATTGGCGGCGAACCTCTTCGATGATCTGCACCGCGGACCTCCCCACTGCCTGGATGGTCTGAGCCCCGAACAGGTAGGGGAACATTCCTCCGATGAACAGCCCCACGATGACCCAGATGTTGAGGAGGTCGAGGCTTTCGATCATTGGTTCGCCTGCCTTCTCCAGCTCGACATTGACCGCCCGGAAGAAGGTGAAGAACAGGGCAAGGGCAGTAACCGCAGCCGAGCCGATGGCAAACCCCTTGGCGACGGCCGCGGTGGTGTTGCCAAGGGCATCGAGCTCGTCGGTGGCGTCGCGCACCTCGGGGGCAAGATGGGCCATCTCGGCGATGCCGCCGGCGTTGTCGGCGATCGGCCCGTACGCATCGACCGACACCGTGATACCCAGAGTTGCCAGCACTCCGATGGCAGCAATGGCGACGCCGTAGATGCCACCGTCATCGACCGCCAGTTCACCCGCCCAGAATGCGGCGCCCATGCCGGCGGCGACAACCATGACGGAGTACGCCGCCGACTTCATCCCCTCCGACACCCCGGACAGGATCACCGTTGCCGCACCGGTCTGGGCTTGGCGGGCAACCTCCTTGACCACTTTGTACTGGTCCGAGGTGAACCACATCGAGATTCTCCCGATCGCCACCCCCACGATGAGGCCGACGAGGACCGCCCCGAAGAAGCCCCATGGGTTCTTTACTCCATCGACATCGTTGAACAACGCCGGCGTCAGGATGGCAATACCGAGGATGGTCAACCCGGTCGCAACCCATGTTCCCCGTTCGAGGGTGGCACCGAGGCTGGCCTTTCCTGGGCGGACCAGGAACGAGCCGATGATCGAGGCGAGCATCCCGATGGCGGCGATCGCCAGCGGATAGAACACGGTTTGTACGGTGAAAGCTGCGCCCGCCAGCCCGAAAACGATGACGGCGTACGTGATCGGGGCCACCAGGGAGCCCATATACGACTCGAAGAGGTCGGCGCCCATGCCGGCAACGTCCCCGACGTTGTCGCCAACGTTGTCTGCGATCACCGCCGGGTTGCGCGGATCATCCTCAGGAATGCCTGCCTCGACCTTGCCAACCAGATCCGCCCCGACATCGGCGGCCTTCGTGTAGATGCCGCCACCGATGCGCGCGAACAGGGCGATCGACGAGGCGCCGAGCCCGATGGCGGTAACTATCGTCACCCAATCGTCGCGGTCGAGCACATTGCGGAAGAACCAGATGCCGAGCGAGAACCCGAGCAGACCGAGACCGGCGACCGTGAAGCCCATTACCGCCCCACCGTGGAACGCCACAGGGAAGGCTTGGGCAACGCCGCCCTGCCGCGCCGCCTCCGCGGTGCGGGCGTTGGCGGCGGTGGCGATCCGCATCCCGATGAAACCTGCCAGCGCGGACAGGGACGCCCCAAACACATAGGCCACCGCACCCCACGGCCAGCCCCACGGGAGGAAGATGACCAGCAGAACCGCTAGGAGGGCCACGAAGACGACGATGGCAAGGTACTCGCGGCGCAGGAACGCCATCGCGCCCTTGCGAATAACGCTCATCAGCCGAACCATTTCCTCGTTTCCCGGGTCGGCGGATAACACCTGTGATGCGTAGAAGGCGGCGACAGCGAGGCTCAGGACTCCCATGGCCATTGCGACATAGAGCCAGATCTCAGGGTTCACAGTTGCTCCCGATCAACGTGCGGCGAAATCGGCGGGAGTATAGGGATATCGGTAGCTCGCTTCGCTCGCCGTATTACGTATTGCGTATTACGTATTACGTATCACGGCGTCGCAACTCTTCAGGTCGGGTCACAGTTGCCGGTGCCCGGTTCCCAGATCCCAGCTGGCAGGTGGCCGGTGGCGGGCTAATACCAGAGCACCCTCTTAACATCCGCCGCCGTGACCATCCTCCCCATCCATCGAGCCGCCACCGTCGGGTCTGTCGCGATCGCAATCATCGCATCGGGGTGCGTCTCCACAGCTGGGGAGACGACCACGACGTCGGCCGCGGCGGCGCCATCGACCACCACCACGTCAACGACGTTGGCCGAGACCACGACGACGGCTCCCCTGGCGACGGTGGTGGTTGGTGCGGTCGGTGAGGGCATCCCCGAGGAACTGCTGGTCGCCCTCGGTGAAACTCTGTCGTGGCGGGTCGACCAGCGAAACGTCATTCCACCCATACCGGAGGGCTTCGCCGGACCACTGCTCGAGTTGGACCTGGAAATACCGGACACCCTGGTGGTGACGGCGAACGTCGCCGATCTGGAAGGAGGCTCGGTCGCCATCCTCGTCGGCCCAACGAGCGACGTCTACGCCGCGGCCGACGAGGGCACCGGGTGGCAGATCGTCGGCGTCGATGCGGCAAAGGGTGGCGCCTGGTTTGGCGGCGAGCCCCGACTCGTCCTCGTCCTCGGGTCCGATGCGAGGCCGGGGCAGAACCAGCAGCGATATCGCGCCGACAGCGTCCACTTGTTGACGGCGCGGGCTTCCGACGGAACCGGCACCATCCTCGGCTTCCCTCGTGACAGCTACGTTCCCTCCCCTTTCGGATCGATGAAGCTGTCATCGGTGATGTCCGGGCGCGGTCCCGAGGTCATTACCGAGGTCGTCGCCGTCGAATGGGATCTCCCGATCGAGGGGTACGTTGTCACCGGCTTCAAGGGATTCGAGGGCTTGATGGCCAGCCTGGGCAGCCTTCCCATCGACCTACCCCGGTCGATCCCAGCCCAGCCGTGGTGGCCTGCCTTCAGGGCAGGAGCGCAGACGCTGTCCCCGCAGCGGGTGCTGGAATACTCCAGAACGCGCAAGGGCGTGCCCGGCGGCGACTTCACCCGGTCGGGGAACCAGGGCGTGGTGATGTTGGCAATGCTTCGACTCATCCAGACCAGCGATGTGCTGGCGGCACCGACGTTCCTGACCATCTTGGAAGACCACGCCTGGACCGACCTGTCACCAACGGCACAGATCCAGCTTGCAGCGACCGCCTTCACTCTCGACCCGGACCGTGTCGAGAACGTTGTGCTCCCCGGGAAGCTCGGCACCGCAGGCGGCGGATCGGTGGTGTTCCTCGGCGACGACGCCGACGCCATGATCGCCGATCTCGCCGACGACGGCCTGTTGAACCGGTAAACCAGTCCCCAGATCCCGAGTCGCAAGTCGCAAGTTCCCAGATCCCAGTTCCCAGTTCCAGTGACCGGTTCCCCATAGTGTGAACCCGAGTTGGCCATGAGAGCTGTGTTGCTGATGACTGACGACTGACGACTGGAAGCGAGCGCAGCGAGCGAACTGGGAACTGGAAGCGAGCGCAGCGAGCGAACTGGGAACTGGAAGCGAGCGCAGCGAGCGAACTGGGAACTGGAAGCGAGCGCAGCGAGCGAACTCACGGGTCGAGTAGGGCGAGGGGCGCAAACTCTGCGGTGCTGCGAGCCTGCACGGTGACTTCCATCCCCCCTATCAGGCGGACGTCGCGCTCGACCACGACCTCGACGGTTCGCTGCCGCCACGACCGGTCCATCTCGCACCGGCAACCAACGACCGAACCGCCGTTCATGGCAGCAAAGCGAGCCGCTTCCTGCACCGGGCCGTCGGTGGCGCCGAACGGTCGGAACGTCACCGGGGCCGCAGCAAGGGCCGCGGCATCGGCAGCCGCCGCTACCTGGTACTTGCCAGCGATGATCAAACCAACGTCGGCAACGCCGACGGCGAGCAGCATGGTCAGACCGGCGACCGCAAGCAGTAGAGGAGCGGCCGCTCCGCGATCACCACTCACCGCTCCACGCGCATCGTCGCACTCGCCGTCAGATCGATCGAGAAGCCACCGAGCAGTGGGGCAGCAACCCGATACGGCATCACCACGCGAACCCGGGCCGGTTGCCCGACGACGTGTGGCCGCCTCACCGACACACGGGCCGTCGATCCGGCATCGCCAAGGGCGGCCCTGGCGGCACGAACCGCGGCTGCTGGATCGGGGGTCGCCGCCGCCTCGCGAGCACCTTCACGGGCGGCACTGATGACCATGAGCTGACCCCGCGCCACCAGGGCGACCTCGACCACGCCGAGGAGCAGCAGCAGAACGAGCGGAACCACCAGGGCGAACTCCACCACGGCACTCCCCCGGTCGATCACCCGAGAGGCGTGCCGTTGGCGATGGAAGTGACCTTCCTGATCACTGCGCTGAAGAACTCGGGCAGAACCCCCGAGGTGGTGGCCCACACAATCAGAGTGAGGGCAACGGCGGCGGCCGCCAGCATGACGAGGGCATACTCAGCGGTTGCTTGGCCGCGCTGATCATTGCGAAGTTGACGCATGTGCTTTCTCCTATCCGGCGTCCCGGCCGGTGCGGCGGGAAGTCAGAAACGAAGCCGTTCCAGCCCGGCGAGAAGCGCCGGCCCGACGGTGAGAAGGAGGAACCCGGGAAGTATGAGGAGCGCCAATGGAAAGAGAAGCTTCACCGGAAGCCGCCGTACCCGTTCGGTCGCCGCGGCACGGCGGTCTCGGCGCAAGCTCATCGCATAACCGTCGACCGACGCCAGCAGCGGCGCACCGGTTAGGAGAGCGCGGTCGGCGAGGGCGAACAGGCCGGTCGCCGGCCCGGCGTCACCGCGTGCCTCCGGGGTCCTGAGCGCCCGGCGTACCTGATCGCGCCCGGGTCCGGATGCGTGCTGGGCCGCGGCCTCGAGCGAGGCCGGAAAGCTCAGCCCGGCGCTCAGCCCGAGCGCGGTGAGCTCCGCAAGCAGCACGTCGTCTTCTTGCTCCGACCGTGTGATGCGGAAACCAAGACGCGACCCCAACTTCCGAAGCTCGGCGGACACTCGCCGATCGCCCAGGGCCCACGCCACCGGAAGGGCGAGCAGGATCATCGCGAGGCCCTCCTGAGGATGAGTGTGACTACGGCAAGGCCGGCAACCTCCAGAGCGAGACCGAGACCGATGACGAAGAACCCGGCGCCCCCGGCGCGACGCAGGGAGCCGAAGCCGCCGCCTCCCAGCAAAAGGCCGGTGAACACAAGTGGCGCCAGCCCGACGACCCATGCGCTGAACCGTGCCTGCGCGGTTGCCGCGGCCTTCTCTCGATCCAGCTCGGCGGCTTCGGTGGCCCTATCGGCTAAGCCTTCGAACACCGCAGCGGTGCGAGCACCGCTCCAGGCGCTCAGCTCGAATGCTGCGCCGACCGCTACCGCGTTGTGCGCCAGCCGCTTTGAGAGCGCGTTTGCGACACGATCCATCGGCATCCCGGCCTTGGCAAGCCGAGCGGCGGGGTCGAGATCAAGCGGTACCCGCGTAGCCGCGTCAGCGAGCGCAAGGCGAAGCGAGCTTCCCCCACGTAGTTCGGCCGCCAATGCCCGCAGAAACGTGGCCTCGATATCGGCGCTCGGGATCCGTCGGCGCCGCACGACGTTGAACAGTGCCCACCCGGCGGCACCGGCGAGCACCAGACGTGGCTCGACGACGGCCAATGCGGCGAGGGCGATCACAACGGGGTGGGCTCCAGCTGCAATAGCTGCGGCAATCAGCGCCACCATCAGCATGCGTAGACCTCCTCTACGCCGGTGGCGGTCACATCGACGATCGCGGAGACCCGCCGTACACCCTGCCGGCGGGTGACGAACACCACGCGGCCGATGGCGGCGCGGATCTGGCTGCGCAACGTGTCGGCCGGCACGGAGGCGTCGGCCATCGCCGCCAGGCTCTCCAGGCGCCACAGTGCCTCTTCCGGCCCGTTGGCATGGATCGTCGACATCGAACCGTCGTGGCCCGTGTTCATCGCCTGGATCATGTCGAGAGCTTCTGCCCCGCGAACCTCGCCGACCACGATGCGATCCGGCCTCAGGCGGAGGGCGTGACGGAGCAAGGTCCGCACGGTCACCTCACCTGCCCCTTCTGCGTTGGGTGGCCGAGCCTCCAAGCGAACCACATGACCGCTCAAACGGAGCTCGGCAGCATCCTCGACGGTCACGATGCGCTCATCGCCTCCGATTTCCTGCGACAGCACATTGAGCAACGTTGTTTTGCCGGCGCCGGTACCGCCCGCGACCAGCAGGTTCATCCGTTCCCGGACGGATGCCCGCAGCAGGGTCGCGCCGGCTTCGTCCACGCCACCCGCGGCGACAAGGTCGTCGAGATCCGTAACCGCGGGCGAGAAGCGCCGGATGGCGAGGATCGGACCGTCCACCGCAGCCGGCGGTATCACAGCATGGAGCCGGGAGCCGTCGGGCAGACGGGCATCGAGGGCTGGGCTGGCGCGGTCGATCCTCAGCCCCAACGGAGCCACCACGCGCTCGACGGCGGCGACTATGGCAGCATCATCGGCAAAGCTGATCGGGACACGCTCCAGGCGGCCGGAGCGCTCGACCCAAACCTCTGAGGGCCCGTTGACGAGAACGTCGGTAATGTCGGGCTGTCGCAGCAGCTGCTCAATCGGCCCAAGCCCGGTCAGGGCGTCGACCACGTCGGTGACGAGGTCGGGCCCGGCCAGCGGAGCTTCCTCTGGAATCATCGCGGTGGCCGCTGCCCGGATCGCACCTGGCTCCAACGGGACGTCGGAGTCGAGCAGCCGACCAATGATCCGATCGGCCATGTTCACGACTGCTCCCACAGTCGGCGCCAGGCGGCGACCCAACGATCCCGCGGCGGTGGGGCCGCGCCGGCGAGGAGCATCCCGATGGTCGCCCGGCGGGGCCGGGGAAGCACGATGGCGCCTCGAGGAGGCTCCACTCTCCATCCAGATCGCTGGTATACCGCCGGCGGTTCGTATTGGCGAAACAGGTCACCGGGCACGAGCGGAAGCACGGGGATGGCACCCGTGTGTCCGTCGTGGCTTGCAGGGAGGCGCAGCACGACCGCCGGCCAGCCGGCGACGATGGCGTCGAGGACCGCTTCCGCGTCTTCGGGTTCGATGCCGCCGTTGGCGAGTACCGCCACTCCTTTGCGGACCGGCCGCAGGTCGCTTCTCCTCGGACCGTCGGCAACGAGAGCGGCCAGGGTGCCGGCTCCCGGATAGTTCGGACCGTGCGGATCCAGATCGACCACCAACGCGGTCCCCGATGCAGCGGCGAGCCCCAGCGGCGCGACGGCACCGAGAACCCCGTCCTCCGGCGACCAGATGGCAAGCGCCGGCATGTTTCTCCGTATTGGAAAGGCTGGGTCACCGTATGGGATACGGATGCCGGGTTCAAGGGGGTCGTTTGAATCATCAGTCATCAGTTCCCAGATCCCAGTCGTCAGTCGTCAGTCATCAGTCATCAGGAACCAGGTCCCGGCCACCGGCCACGACTGATACCAACAAGGGACCTCCTGCTGGATACCGGAGACGTCGACTTCCTGCTGAGGACTGAAGACTGAGGACTCTCCTTGCCTTGCCGGGAACTGGGAACTCTTCTGCTGAAGGCTGAAGACCGATGACTACCACGACCCTCATGGAGGGTCGTGGATTGCCGATAGACTTTCAATGCCCATGCAGCAAGCCGCCTTCTTCGACCTGGACAAGACCGTCATCGCCAAGTCGTCGACGCTCGCCTTTGGCCGTCCGCTCTACAAGGCGGGGTTTCTCGGCAAGCGGGCGCTGGCTCGGCTGAGTTTGGCACAGGCCTTCTATCTGTTGTTCGGGGCGGACCACGACCAGATGGAGCGGGCAAGGAACGAATTGCTCCACCTCATCGAAGGTTGGCAGCGCGCCGATGTCGAACAGCTGGTAAGGGAGACGCTCACCGAAATCGCCGAACCGCTGGTCTACGCCGAAGCGCTCTTCCTCATCGACGAGCACAAGCGGAAAGGGCGGCGGGTGGTGATCGTCTCTGCCAGCCCCGAGGAGATCGTTCGTCCCATGGCCGAGTACCTCGGCGTCGACGAGGTCATCGCGACCAAGGTCAAAACCGACGCCGACGGCCGCTACGTCGCCGAAATCGAGATCTATGCGATGGGGCAGGGCAAGGCGGACGCCATGTTGGCGATGGCCCAAGTCGAGGGAATCGACCTCGAGGGTTCATACGCCTACTCGGACTCGGTCTCCGACATCCCGATGCTCGAGGTGGTCGGAAAACCAGCGGCGGTAAACCCCGACAAGGAATTGAGGAAAGTCGCCGAGGACGAGGGGTGGGCGATCCTGGAGTTCCAGCGCCCGGTGGCCATGCAACCGACGATTCCTCGGCCATCTCCGCTCGCCGGGATCGCCTTTGCCGCCTCCCTCGGTGCGCTGGGGGCAGCAATCGCCTTGATGAAACGAAGAGCACGAGCCACCTGAAATCCGTCGGTCACGAGCAGAGGCGCTCTTGCTGAAGCCTGGAACTACTCGGAGACCTCGTCGACATCATCGCCCGGTCCGCCGTCCTCCGTCTCCGACGATGGTTCCTCGTCGACATCATCGCCCGGTCCGCCGTCCTTCGCCTTCGACGATGGTTCCTCGTCCTCATCGCCGCTCGGCCCTTTGGCAGCCTCTGTCGATGCGTAGGTCCAATCGGTGGGCTTCACGGATTCCTTGATCCCGGCACCCGCCCAAACCCCAACGAGGATCAACGCGCCGAGGGCTGCGGCCAACCCGGCTATCAAGAAGGGATCGATGCCCGGCTCGTCGGGCGGGGGCGTCGTCGGCAGGCTGGGAGCAATCACCGCCGGGTCGACGCCGAGCGCGGTCAACTTCGATGAGCTGGAAATAGTGGTGGTTCCGTCGGCGTCGATGTACTCAAAGGCGATGAGCACGTCTTCGCGTCCGGTGAGTCGGATGATCGTGCCCCAGATGCCCCCGCCCCGGTCGACAAGTGCCTGCGGGGGCAGTTCACCGGCAAGTCCGGTGATCCTGGCGATCACAGTTGTGGGTGTGCCTTCGACTTCGACGCTCACATCAATGGTGATCGCGCCGGTGACCGTCAGCGCCCGCGCTTCTGCCTCCCCGAACGGCGGGGTCAGCGTCACCGACAGGAGAATGGCCAAAAGCAAGGGCACAGCCATAGTTTACGGAGGGTCTCTAGGGAGTCTTTAGTAATGAGTCCTCGGTCCTCAGTCGTCAATCCTCAGCCCTCAGTCGTCGCGCTCGAGGCCTAAGTTGGTGCGCTTGACTCTCGACTCAACACTCCGGCCCCTCCGCTCTCGATGACCCGTCCCACCAGACAAGAGCAGGCGCAAGCCATTCTGCAGCGCAGAGCGGCCAGGACGGCTTCGGAGATCCTGGGCCGCCGTGCTTCCACCGCCGCCGACTTTGCCGAGGCGTTCACGCTGGAACGCGTCGACATGATCGCCGAGATCGATGGTGTTGCCACGCTGCTGGCGCTCGGCCACAACCGGTCCGGACCGCGAGATGGCCTCTACATCATCGAAGAAGCGGACGGATTCCGGGTCTACACCCAGGAAGGGGGAATCCCACAGAGTGAGCGGTCCGGCATGTCCTTCGACGAGGCGCGCGACGCGGTCATCGATCGCATCGTCATGCTCAACGGGATCCCATATCAGTTGTGATCGATGCGCCGGTTTGTGACAAGACGACCGTGCATCGATGGCTACGGAAGAGGCGCCCACTCTGACAAGTTCAGGGCGATCGAACGTTTTGAGCACGTATCCTCGATGGCGACATACTGCAGGTTGAGGTTCTCCAACACGTGGATCTCATACATGGCGTCGGGGCAGTCGGTCGTACGGCCCTTGATTTCCGTCACAAACGCCGTCGTACCCTCGAACCTGGTCTCCTTTATCTCAGATGGGCGGTCCACGACCAAGTCTCGGTTCGACGAGCCGTGCCAGGTCCCATCCTCAAAGAAATAGAAAAAGAACTCTCCACCGGAGCCTTGGCGCTCGTAGATCGTCCCGGCGATGCCCTCAAAGGACGTCACCCGGCCTGGCCGTAATTCGCCCCCTGTGCCACAGGCTGCCAAGAGCACCAGCCCGACAGCCATCAAGCTTGCGGTGAGTTTCTGTACGGGGTGCCTCCCTGCCGATGGTCCTCCGCGAGATGAACGCCGAACTCGAGAACGGCACCCGGGAGTGCCGCGCACAGCAGGTGGGGGTCAGACTGCCGCCGTGATATCGCCGGACTCCTCGCGCGCCTTGGCGTCGTCGGAGTCGAGCTCCTCTCCTTCGCGGACGTCATCCGGCGATGCACTCACAGATGGTTCCTCGTCCTCGACAAGCACACCCTTCGCTCGCATCTTGGAGACAACCTTGTCGGCGACGGCGGCACGCTTTTCACCGGGCATCCGCTTTGGCAGCCGCGTCTCGAGCTTGTCGCGTATCTCCGACTCGGTGAGACCCTCCCACTTGGCCTTCTTGGCCGCAACGATCTTGGCTAGGCCCACTATGGCCCCAACGATCAGGCCAAGCATTACCAACTTCTTCACGATGACTCCTCTCACGCCGTACCGACACATTGTATGGCGCTTCGAAACCGCAGGATCACGAAGATGGCTTCACGCATCGATGATCCCAGGTTCGGCCGGGAGCACCGGTCGGTAGCATCTTCGGTGTGACAACCACACGCGGTTTCGAGGGCAGGCGTCGATCGAGCAGCGACCGGCTTCCGCCCGGGCAGTACCTGGTGGATGACTTCCCGGTCCTGACGGCCGGGCCTACCCCCGAAATCGCACTCCAAGACTGGACGCTGGCGGTCGGCCAGGAGTCCACCGAGCGGACCTTCTCGTGGGAGGAGTTCAGAGAGCTGGCGACCGAGCGATTCACGACGGATCTGCATTGTGTGACTCGATGGTCGAAACTCGATACCGACTGGGAAGGGGTTGCCGTCGACACGCTCATAGACGCCTCCGGCGTGGGCGATGCTCCGTTCGCCCTCGGCGGGTAGATGAGGGGATGCTCGCCGAGATGATGTGGCCGCTCGACACCTCACCACGCGCCTACGTATGTGGTCCGACGGGATTTGTGGAGAGCGTCGCCGGGCTGCTGCGCAGACTCGAATATGCTGCCTCGACGATCCGCACCGAACGGTTCGGTGGAGCGTGAGGTTGGATGACCGTGAGCCACGTTGACGGAAACCGCGCCGGCGGGATCCTGGCCCAGGCCTTTGGGCGAGATGTAACCGATGCGACGGGAGTCTGCGCTTGGTGTGGTCACCGACACGTGCTGGCGGAGTGCCATGTCTACGACCAGGCACCGGGCATCGTCATGCGCTGCCCCATCTGTGGCAACGTCGAGATGGTGATCGTCGAGGTGCGAACTGAGGTCCGGGTTTCGTTGCGCGGCTTCCGCTACGTGAACATCGCCTAGATACCACCGAAGCCGTCATCCCACCTGGCGCTGGAGAGGCCCTGCGAATGTTGGCAACGAAGAACCCGAAAACCTGGCAACCCAGATGGAAGCCGCCAGCATGAACGCGGTCCTTGCTGCCGCAACGACGGAGAACCCGATAGCGATCGACTCCGGGATTTCGTCGATCAGCGTGACGGCCTAGTTACCGGATGGGTTGAGAGGTTACGAGGGCCCTGTACGCACGTCGGATTCTCCTATTCTGCGTCAGGAAATGCCCACGACTATCCCCCCATCGGGAACCGTAACGCTGCTGTTCACCGATGTTGAAGGCAGTACGCGCCTGTGGGAAGGTCAACCGGCGGCGATGCGGATTGCGCTTGAGCAGCATGACAGCCTGATCAATGAGGTCATCGAGAATCACACGGGCTATGTGTTCTATACGGGGGGCGATGCGTTTGGGGCGGCGTTTGCCGCGCCGAGCGACGCGTTGGCTGCGGCCATCACGATTCAGCAAGATCTGCAGCGTGCAAATTGGCCCGATGAGACTGGCGCACTACGGGTGCGTATGGCCCTTCATACCGGTCAGCCTGACGAGCGCGACGGCGACTATCTGGGACCGCCCGTCAACCGTGTGGCGCGGCTGCTGGCGGCAGGGCATGGCGGGCAAATCCTGCTGTCACTGGCAACCCAGGAGCTGGTGCGGGACGGTCTGCAGGATGGAACTGGCCTCATTGAACTTGGTAAGCACCGCCTGAAAGACTTATTCCGGCCCGAGACGATCTTTCAGGTAACTGCACCTGACCTCGAATCGGAATTTCCAGAGCTGGTGACGCTCGACTCACAACACACCAATTTACCTTCACAGGCCACGCCGTTCATTGGCCGCCGGCGGGAGTTAGCAGCGTTGACCGAGTTACTGAGAAATGACGATGTGCGGCTGGTGACACTCACCGGGCCGGGTGGCATTGGCAAAACACGCTTGTCGTTGCAGGTGGCCGCAGATTTGCTGGATGAATTCGAGGACGGGGCGTTCTTTGTAGAGCTCGCACCCATCACAGGCAGCGATCAAGTGATAACTGCCATTGCCGGGACACTGGGAATGACCGAAGCAGGTGACGAGAGTTTGCTTGACACCTTGATTCGCTCCTTACGTAGGAAGCAACTGTTGCTGGTCATTGACAATTTCGAACATGTCATTGACGCGGCGCCTGTTGTTGGCGATTTGATCGCCGCAGCGCCCGATCTGAAGATTTTGACCAGTTCCCGGGAGATGCTGCGGGTGTACGGCGAGCACGAGTATCCCGTGCCGCCCCTGGGCTTGCCAGAAGAATCACGATCACAGACAGCCGCCGTGATCTCGCAGTATGAGGCGGTTTCACTGTTCATCCAACGAGCGAAAGCAACACAACCTGATTTTGAGATTGTCGAAAACAATGCCCCGGCGATCGCTGAAATCTGTACACGCCTAGAAGGGCTACCACTGGCAATTGAACTGGCAGCGGCGCGGGTGCGCCTATTCGAACCGGAGATGTTGCTGGCGCGTTTGTCGGACAGCCTGAAGACGTTGACCGGTGGGGCGCGCAATCTGCCACGGCGACACCAAACCATCCGTAATACGATCGAGTGGAGCTATGACCTGCTCGACCACGATGAGCAGGCATTTTTTGCGCGACTTGGCGTGTTTCGAGGTGGGCGGAGCGTAGAAGCCATAGACGCGGTGTGCGGCCCGGGTCTAGCCATTGATGCATGGGACGGGTTGGAGTCGTTGCTCAACAAGAGCCTGCTCAGACGCGAAGAAGGGCCCAAAGGCGAGCCGCGTTTCGTGATGCTGGAGACGATCCACGCCTATGCCAGCGAACGGTTGGCCGATGGCAACGAAGCGGACGAGCTGCGCAAACGTCATGCTGAGTATTTCGCGGCGATGGCAGAACAAGCCAGTACGAAACTGACCGGGCACGAGCAAGGCATGTGGCTCAACCGGCTGACCATGGACTACGAAAACATGCGCAAGGCCATGGATTGGACGTTAGCCGGAGGTGATGTTCAGACCGGGCTGCGACTCGTAGGCGCCTTGGGCGGATACTGGCGGTACAAATCGCATTTGCAAGAAGGTCAACGCTGGCTGCGAATTGCCCTTGATCTCGCCGACCAGGCACCTGATTCCGTTCAGGGCCAATTACTTGCCTGGGCTGGCTTTATCGCCTTTGGGCTGAATGATTCAGCTGAGTCCAAGCGTCTGTATGAAACAGCACTTGTTATCGAACGAAAACTGAATAACCCTTCCGCGGTCGCCAGGATCCTTATCAGTTTGGGCTTGACATCGAGCGAGCTATCCGAAACCAGCATCGAGAATACGGAAGAGGGTCTGGCACTGGCGCGTGAGATAGGTGACAAAAGTGAAATTGCGCACGGCCTGAATGTGCTCGGCGAAATTCACCGGCTACAAGGTGACTATGCGGCGGCCCAACACGTCTACGAAGAAGCTCTGCCGATTACCCGCGAGATCGGTCACCGACTGCGCGAGACAATGATTCTGGCCAATCTCGGTATGGTGGCGTTCAATCTGGATGACTTTGAGCAGGCCAAGGCACGCTTCCTAGAGTCATACAAACTTGCACTTGAAATTGGTGACGATTTCATCATTGCGGAGGGGTTGTCATTTGGTGGTGGTGTCCTGGGCGCATTAGGGGAGCCTGAACGCGGTGTACGTTTATTAGGAGCCGGTGCGACTCAACAGGCTGCCATCGGTTCGAACACACAACCAGCCGATCAGCACGAGTACGACAAACTGATCGCACTGGTCCGCAATCAGTTGGATGATGAAACGTTCGACAGGCTATGGGCCGAAGGCGAGGCTCTGTCACTCGAGGACGCTATCGAATTGAGGTTGAGAGACGATAAGCCTGTCCCGCGACAAGGACAGTGAGTAACAACAAAGCCGACATGACAGCCTCATCCTGCCCCCCGGTTATCCCGTCCTGTGGGCGCTACCGCCGAGGACGCTCTCGAACAGGCGGAATCGACCAACGATGGGTCGGCTCGCCGGAATCTGGGTCGGTCCCTCTCTAGATGAAGCCCAGCGCGGCATGGAACACGTGATCTGGTGCGATAACGCGAACATCGGCTGGCCGCACAGAAGGAACGACACTTATTGCTCGGCTTGCCTTCGTGTCGCTATCGATTCTGTCGCTGGTGGGGTGTATCATCGAACGTATGTTCGATAGAAGATTCGACGTGATTCCACCCGGATTGGACCACATGGAACCCGGCCCTGCCCTGGCTGGGATCCTGGCCACCATCGACGTGACCGAACTATCTGGCCACGACCGGATCGTGGTGCTACGAGCCCACCACAAGATGGTGTCTCACTACAACGCACACGTGTATCGAGACATGGCCGCCATTGTCGACTCCATCCAAGACGACGACCCGATGTATGCCGCCGAAGCCGCCGCTGCAGAGATCCGTGCCGCTCTCCGGTTGACGCGTCGCGCCAGCGACACCGAACTGGCCTTCGCCGTCGAGCTACGACGGCGAATCCCCCGGGTATGGGAAGCCCTGGTCACGGGACTCATCGATGTGCGGCGGGCTCGGACGATCGCCTATGGCACCACACACCTGTCTGGCGGTGTCGCTCGGGACGTCGTGGAGCGGATCATCGAATCCGCACCCAACCTGACGACGGGCCAGCTACGAGCCCGGATCGACCGGATAGCCATGGAAGCGGACCCGGATGTGGCACACCAACGCTACGAGACCGCACTAGGCGACCGGCGGGTAGTGACCGAAGCGACAACGTCGGGGACCGCCAACCTGCTGGGGTTAGAGCTACCCCCGCACCGGGTCACCGCCATCTCGCGCCGGATCAACCACCTCGCTCGGAGCCTCAACACCAAAGACGAGACCCGCACCATCGATCAACTCCGCGCCGACGTGTACCTCGACCTGCTCGGCGGAAAGGACTACGCCAACAAGACCGGTGGCGGTGTCGAGCTCCGCATCGACCTGGACACCCTCGCCGGCCTCGCCGAACATCCCGGCGAACTGAACGGATACGGGCCGGTTGTCGCCGATGTCGCCAGACAAGTCACCCAACAACAACAAGACACCCAATGGCGCTGGACGGTCACCGACCCGCTCACCGGCCAACCCATCCACAACGGCACCACCCGGCGTCGACCCACCGCAAGCGAACGCCGAGACGTCGAAACTCGCGATCAGGCTTGCATCTTTCCCGGGTGTCGCATGCCAGCCGTCGACTGCGACCTCGACCACCGGACCCGATGGG
>JADFIY010000205.1 GCA_022566415.1 Acidobacteriota bacterium | reverse complement strand
TTATGGTCGGCATCGGGCGGCGCGTCGTGTCGGTCGCTGCGGTACTTGGCCTCGATGACGAAGAGCTCATCGCCGAGCCGAAGGACCACGTCCGGCTCCGCCAGGGCCAGTTGGGGCCAGAACCAGACCCCGTTGATCCGCCGATCCTTGACCGGTCGGCGGCCTCCGTCGACGCGCCGGGCACGACCCAACCAATCGGCCAGTACGTCGCCGGCGTCCGCGAGAACGAGCGTCCCGAACACAGTGGACGTCAGAGCGTCCTCGAGGCGCTCCGGTTCGGGCGTCTTCTCGTCGAGTTTGCCGTGGAGTAGTGCGTGCAGCATGGCGTTCGTCTGCGGGCGGGTGCCGGTGCTGCCACAATGTGACTTGCCTGCTGGAGGGCGCTTCTCTCATAACGAGAAGGAGCGCCGAACCAAGTCCGCCCACAGCACCCCGACCAAGGGGTATACGGAACAGAACCCGGCCGACGCTCCCTTTCGGGAGCGCGGCACAGGGACTGCATCCGTATATCCATGAGCCCTGAGGCTCAGGTTGGCCGTTTGCTGTGGAGCAGCACCTGACGCTCGCGCGTCATCTCAATGGTTTGGCCCTACCGGGCCGAGTCATTCTGTCGATTCACGCTCCTTGTTTGTGGGCCTCGGGGCGATCCCATTCGCACCAAGCCCCTCGCCATGTTCGAGCGGTCCGGGGCAAAGTCAACCGTTGGCCCAAGTGTCCTCGAGCGGGGGCATTATGATCACCTCGGCCCTTCCCTCGGGAGTCTGGCATTTCCGCGACATGTCCACGGCCATTTCCAGTGCGTCCGGACCATCGTCGTTCTTGGCCACCGGGAACTGCAGAAGCTGCTCCAGCAGCAGTTGATGACGCCGGTAAAACCGGATTCTGCCCTGTGTGACTTCAGGCTCCAGACTCGCGATCCGGGCCTGCTTGTTCGACCGGTTCGTGACCGGGTAGATCGGAAGTTTGACTCCGGCCTCCACGGCCCGCCTCCTGAGGTCGTCGACCATCAACACTTGAAATTGATTGCTCTCGACCACGAACTGCCTCAACCGATACATCCGCGCATATTCGATGATCCGTTCGATGGTCTCATCCGGGGTCCGCCACATGACGTCGGCGACGATCACGTAGTTGATCTTCGAACCCTTCGGTCGATAGAGGATCACGATGCCGGTGTAGTCGCCGCGTCCGGGCCGGCTTCCAAGGCTCGGGTCGCAGGCGCCGAAGAAGTCGCCGTCGCGACCGAGGGCGTCGAGCAAGGTATCGACGTCGGCGTATTCGTCATCCCAGTAATGGAAGTTCTTCTCGGCGAAGATGCAGACTTCGGGGTCGATCGGTTCGTTTTGTTTCTCGGCCTGGAAGCTCGCCCGCCCCCCGTTCTCCCGGATCTTCATGAGCGTCGGGTAGTCTTCCAGCTCGGGCCATAATACTCGGGTACCTTGGAGCATCTCGACCCGGTTCGACTCGAAGAAGGACTCCGCGGCGTTCGACCCGGTTCGCCCCTCGAAGTCCTCCTTGCCCCGATAGATCGATAACCATTGCCCCCAGAGCTCGGGTCGATCGCTCCACCGTTCGATCGCCTTGTACGTAAGTCCCGTCCAGCCGTGTGAATCGTCGGGATGGGTCAGGCCGGCCAGCAGAGAGTCATGATGGAGCACCGTGCCGACCACGACCACGTTGGTGTTGGGATGCCCCGCGTGCAGCAACGTGCCGTTGAACCAGGCGAGTAGCTTCTGGCGCTGCTCCTCGTAGATGACCTGCTCCGGATCCTCGAGGTCGTCGACAACGATGAGACCCGGGCGGTTCGATCCGATCTTCGCCCCGCGAAGGCCCTGCCCCGCGCCGTAGGCCGAGATCATCGCCCCGTTGCGCAGGAGGATGCGGTTGTCACGCCAGGGTTTGGGCTGGCCGGGGGCGCTTTCGGGCAGGCAGATCTCCGGAAAATCCTCGAGCAGATAACCGTTCTTCTGGAGTTCGTCCTTGACCGCTCTCAACAGCAAGATCACCTGCTCCTTGGTGGCCGACACGAGCAGGACGAGCTTCTCCTTCTCGTACAACACACACCACAGGATAAACGCCAGGCTGACGATCGTGCTCTTGGCGTGACCGCGCGGCGCGGCGATCGCCAGACGACCGGATCGCTTGTCGACCATCTCGGCCAAGACGTCAAAGAGTTCTCGGTGCATCCGTGAAAACGGTTTAGAGCAGTGCTGCGGGAGGTAGACTTGGGCAAAGCGCTCCGGGGACTCGCCGCCCATGGAGCGACGCAGGCGGCTCACCTCGCCGCGTGCATAGGCAAAATAGTCAATCGTGGCCATCGGAACCTCCCTCCCCGTCGACAATTTGGCGCTTGAAGGCGTCGAGCCGGGTGGCACAATCGGCCCGGACCAGATCTTGATCGAGTACCAACAGCTCTTGACCGCACCCGGAGTTGCCTTCACTAACTTGTGGGCTGATCTCCTTGAGACGACGGACTTCGGCCCGCATGGCGTCGAAGTCCGGCAACTCGCCGAGGTGATGCGTCAGGTCCGCCTCGAGCTTCCGGGCGGCCGTCGGCAGGTAGCCGAGCCCCTGCATCGTTTGGGTCAGTCGATTGTAGATCTCGAAACAGCGATGCTCGGCATCGACCCTCACCGATGGCGAGACCTTCTTGTCACGCACCGCCTTGCGGATTCGTTGAATACAATGCTCAGCCTCGCCGCAAAGCCGGCCGACCATCTGCTCCACCAGATGGGGGTCCCACTTGATGGCGTTGGATTCCCGGATGGCCTTCTTGTCGCGTTCGATCGTGCGATCGGCCACTTGGAGGATTTGCGAGATTTCCGCGGTCGAGCAGCCGTCGCCGCCATCAGGAATCCGACCAGTTGGCGTCGCTCGGGCATCCCAATGCAGGTCGGGTTTACGGCGCCCGATTCGATCTTCCGCAGTAAGCTCACCGTCCGTCCGTTGGCGTCATCGCCGGGTGTGGGATTGGGCGGATGGGAAGGAGGAGAAGCGCTCATACCACCACCTCCTCTTGTTCCGCGATGCGATATCGCTCGATGAGATCGGCGGGGGCCTTCTTCTGGCCGACGAAGTGGATCCAGCGCCGAACGATGACGTCACAGTAATGGGCGCTGATCTCCAGCGCGTAACACCTTCGACCAAGCTGCTCGGCGGCGATGACCTGGGTCCCCGACCCGCAGAACGGCTCGTAACAGACGTCGCCGCGGCGGGTGTGCTGGCGGATGGGGATGGCGAACACCTCCACCGGTTTGGACGTGGGGTGATCGGTCCGCCGGCCCGGCGCCACCGTCGGGACCTGCCACACCGTTGACAAAAAGTCGTCGGCAACGCGGTCGGGCCGATGCGGACGCACCCAACCGAAAAAACACGGCTCGTGTTGCCACGAGTACCACGAGCGGCCCAGGACCGGCCGGTCCTTGACCCAGATGATCTGCTCGTGCACGAAGGCGCCGAACTTCACCCAGACCGCTTCCACCATGGCCTGCCGCCGGCTCGCGTGCCAGCAGTACCACGCGGCGTTCGGGGCGACCGCCTCGGCAACGGCCACCCGATAGAAGTTCTCGTACAAATCGGGATTGGCGTCGGCGTCGTCCCAGGTGATCCCGTAGCTGCCCGACCAGTTTTTGTTCTTTTTCTTGCTCGCTGACCGCTTCGCTTTGGAAACGGGGTGGTTGGTCCCGTCGTAACCGACCAGATAAGGCGGATCGGTCATGAACAGCGTCGCTCGCTGCCCCTTCATGAGTCGCCGGACATCCTCCGCGTTCGTTGCGTCGCCACAGAGCAATCGGTGATCGCCAAGCTCGAGCAATTCGCCCTTTTCGGTGACCGCGGGCCGACTCCAATCGAGGGCCGCCTCCGGGTCGAAATCGTCGTCGTTACCCGTGGCGGTTTCACGGTCCAGCACCCGGCTGATCAGATCGCCGATTTCACCGGTATCAAAGCCCGTAAGCTGAACGTCGATGTCCGGGAACCC
>JADFIY010000204.1 GCA_022566415.1 Acidobacteriota bacterium | reverse complement strand
TCTTACGCCACTCGTAGAACCCGTCCGCGATCAGGATGCAGCGCCGGCGCTCGAACGGCCACTTGAACATGCCGTTCGTGGCGAGCGTCTCCGCCTTGGCGTTGATCGCGAGCGGCAGCTTGCGCCCGCCTGGCTTGGACCAGGAGGGGATGAGCCCCCACCGCATGTACTCAGCCGTATTCGGGCCCTGCGCTCCGTACGTGAGCACCGGGTCGGTGGGCGCGACGTTGTACCGCTTCACGTAATCGACGCTGGCCGGGTCGAACACGAAGAAGTCTTGGAGGGCCTCGATGTCAGTCGCTATGCCGAATCGTCCACACATACCGTCAACCGCTGCCTCTTTACTTCAGCCCACCGCCGGGAAGGAGCGATCGTTGTCATTCTGAGGAGGAACGACGAAGAATCTCTCGGAGTTGGCGCCTGCGAACCCAGAGGTGAGAGATTCTTCGCGGCCTACGGCCCGTGTCAGAATGACACCTGGGCATCCCCTGGTTGCTGCTTGGCCGTGGCATCCACATCACCATCCTGCCTAGACCGCAGGCATGTGGTACTCGACCAGCTCCGCCGCCTCGACCGCTGCCACCACCATCTCGCCCACGTCCATCTCCTCCTCGTATGCGGCGATCTCCTCGGCCCTGACGGCGGTGGAGGGCGACTTCGGAACGAACAGCGTGCAGCAGTCTTCGTCGGGCAGGATCGACGTCTCGAACGTGCCGATCGCCTCCGCCTGCTCGATGATCTCCTGCTTATCCATGCCCACCAGCGGCCGGAGGATCGGCATGCTCGCGACCTCATCCACCGTCGCGATGTTCGGGAGCGTTTGCGAGCCCACCTGGCCGAGGCTCTCGCCGGTGATCAGCGCACGCGCGCCCTCTCGAAGCGCGATCGCCTCGGCGAGGATCCCGCTGCGGAGGTCTTGCAGGCTGACGCTTTCGTTTGGACCGTGGATTCGACTCGTGTTGTCGGCGACGCCGTTGAGAACGATGCTCGCCGCGGGATGTGCATCGTGGAGAGCGGATACGATCGGGATCGAACCCCCTACTCCGACGTCAACGACGTCGGCGCCGTATGCCTCAGCCAAGGCTGCGGCGAAAACCTGAGTCACCGCCCCGCCCGTGTCGACCTCGAACGGGTTGCCCGCTGCACCCGGCGTGATCGTCACCTGTGCCCCCCAGGGGACGGCCGATTCGAGGTGTGCCACCAGCGCCGCCATGGCTTCGTCGGAGCCCTGGCCGGGGGCGATCCGCAGGGAGATCTTGGCCCTGGCGCTGGGCACGATCTGGTTGATGGCCTGCGAGATCGGCGGCGCGTCCAGGGCAAGGACCGAGACGGCGGGCTTTCGCCACATACGCGAGGGGAGGCTGTCAGATCCGATGAGCTCGAGGCCGTCCACCGTCCCCACCTGGCTGCGGAGCTCTGCTTCGGTGAGACCGGGATCGTTGGCCTCTCCGCTGACCAGGCCGCTGATGGCGACGTTGCCCTCGTCGTCATGGAGTGATGAGATGATCCGCGCCAGGACGGTGATGGCATCCGGAACCGTCCCACCGAATATGCCGCTGTGCACGGCGGCGTCGAGCGTGCTGACGTCGACGATGCAGTCGACGAGGCCGCGCAGCGAGGTGGTGAGTGACGGGACTCCCGGTTTCCAGTTGCCGGAGTCGGCGATCACCACCACATCGGCGGCGAGCAGATCCCCGTACTCGTCGATGAAGGCGTCCAGGTTGGTCGAGCCGACTTCCTCTTCGCCCTCGATGAAGAGCTTGAGGCCCACGGGGACCGCACCGTCGAACGCACGAATCGCTGCGGCGTGGAGGACCACCCCGGCCTTGTCGTCTGCCACCCCACGGCCGTACAGGCGGCCGTCGCGTTCGGTCGCCTCGAATGGTGCAGAGTCCCACTCCTCGGCCGGACCGGGTGGTTGCACGTCGTGATGCGCATACAGCAGCACCGTCGGTGCCCCCGCAGGTCCTTCCACCTCGCCGTATACCGCGGGGTGTGCCCCCTCGATCTCGAGGAGGCGAACCCGGGACACTCCGGAGTCGCGCATGATATCGGCGACGGCTTCGGCGCAACGCCGCACCTCGGCGGCATCGAAATCCGGAGCGGAGACCGATGGGATTCGAACCAACTCCTCGAGTTCTCTGCGCGTCCTGGCGAAGCCGGCGTCGACGGCGGATGCGAGATCTTCATGCATGGGCTGGGAGGCTAGCTGTCGGCCCCTGGTCTCTACACTGAGCCACGATGCGCGAGATTCAGCCGTACGAGCGACGGTTTTCGGTCGAAGAGGTCGGCGAGCTGATCGATCTCGCGGCACGCCTCGACGAGCTGGCGACCTCGGATGGGCTGTTACACGAAGACCTGCTGCGGGTGGCCGATGAGGTCGGGATCTCGCCGGCGGCGATCGAACGTGCCGTGGTCGAGGATCGAGCGAATCGCAGGCGGATGACAAAACAGGCGCGCAAGCGGGTTCGCAGACGAATGCGGTTCGTCAGGCACACGATCGTGTACGCGGTAGTGGTCTCCAGCCTGTTCCTGATCGACGCTCTCAACGGCGGTGGGTGGTGGTTCTTCTACGTCGCCGCGTTGTGGGGTGCGCTGCTGGCCATCCATGGGATGCGCTTTCTCACCAGGAAGTCGGGACCGGTGGAGCAGGCGCTGATGAGTCGTGAGTCATCAGCTATCAGTCATCAGCTTTCAGCCACGACATTCGAGACCTGATCCGCAGCGAGGCGGTCGACAGTCCTCGGTCCTCAGTCGCCGGCCTGAACCCCCCGGCCAGGATCTCCGCATCGGTACCGTTGTCGGCCGGCCTGCCGGTGAGGGGCGGCGGCGGTCTTGATGGGAGGCGAGCTCCAAGCATCCCTCGTCCACTTCCCGGTACTGGCCGCGCCCCGTCAGGGCAGGTAGTGGTAGCCGAGGTCGACGGTGCCGGTGTCGGTGACGGAGTCGGTGCGGGTGGTTCTGGTGTCCAGGCCCAGGTTGGCGGCGGTGTCGGAGCCGGCGTCGATGGCGGGACTGTCCGATCCCTGCCCGGCGGCGAGGTGGGACAAGTAGTACCCGCTCACGAACAACGGATCCGACGAGATGTTACCCGTCCCCGGCAACACTGCTGAGTTGTAGTCGTTGTAGTTGAACGTCCCCAAAGCGGTGTTCTGAATTGCCCCCGTCCAAAAGATGTTGTCCTCGAACAGATTGGTGGCGTGGCCCTCCTCCAACACCCAGCCGCCCATCGTGCCGGCAAACGTGTTGTTCCGGAACACATGGCCGCCAGCGCCGGAAGGGGTCGCCCCGTCGTCGTCGATGTTGTAGATCAGGTTGTTCTCCACCAACCCATTGGCGGAGGTCCCCTGGAAGGCGAACCCATCCCGGCCGGTGTCGTGAATGATGTTGTTCCGGATCGTCACATTGTCCGAATTCAGGACATTCAATGCCGATTCGCCGCAGTCGATCTGATCGGTGATCTCGAACCCATCGATCACCTGATAGCCGGTCCCCACCACATCAAACGCCCTACAACGCACGTTGCCGCCATCGACCACCACCGCCCCTACCGCCAGATAGGTGATCGGATTGGCCGCCGTCCCAGCATTCAACGGCGTCACCGCCTCCGGATACGTCCCCGGCTGCACCCGCACCGTATCCCCCGCCACCATCGTGTCCGCCGCCTTCTGAATCGTCAGCCACGCCCCCGCCGCGTCATTCGACAACCCAGTATTCGAATCAGACCCATCCGTCCGCACATAATACGTAGTGCCGGTCGGTGGCGCGCTGCCCCAGTGGACGACGAACCAACCGACGTTGGAGGCAGCTGCGGTGTTGTCGCGGGTGAGGGTCAGCTGGCTGGTCGACAACTCGGCGGTGAAGCTACCCACGCCGACGATGTCGTCGCCGGCGTAGTTGGAGCGCCCCACGTTTTGGCCCGATCCGGCCTGCACCGACCCGAAGGCGTAGGCCTTGGTGGTGTCAACCGGAGTGATCCCAATGTTCT
>JADFIY010000203.1 GCA_022566415.1 Acidobacteriota bacterium | reverse complement strand
TGTGGGTCAAGCAGAAGATGAGGCCGGTATCCGTGACCCGTCGCAAGACGTCGAGCGCATCGTCAAGGGTATTGGTGATCGGCTTGTCGCTGATGACGTCGAAACCCCGATCCAGGGCGCTGATCGAGTAGGCGTGGTGGCTGTCGTTCGGGGTCATGATGGCAACGACATCGGCGCCGTCGTCACGTCCGGCCTCGCGGTCCAGCAGCTCGAAGGCATCGCCATAGGCACGGTTCTCGTCGAGGCCGAGAGCGGCACCGGCGGAACGAGAGCGCTCAGGATCCGAAGACAGCGCAGCGGCGACCAGCTCGTACCGGTCATCGACGCGGGCTGCCGTTCGGTGCATCGAGCCGATGAAGCTACCAGGGCCCCCGCCGATGACGCCGAGACGGAGACGCCTGCCCATCATCTCGATCACCGGGTTGGTGTCCATGTAGCTCGCCTCCCGAAGGCGAAGTTAGTCGCGAGTCGCAAGTCGCGAGTCGCGAGTCGCGAGTCCTAGCCTCTCCCACGTAGTGGGGGAGGCGCGAGCAAGCCGCGTTTGCGAGCGGAGGGGCTCCGTGAGCCCGCCGAAGAAGATGAGCTCATCTCACTGCCACTTCCCCAAAACCATGTCTGAGCAGTCGTTGGCGCGACCTCACCTTGCACCTACCGAAGCGTGATGCTGCACTGGTGGCGGTGAGGAAACCCGCTCCCCACGAGATCGAGATCATCGACCTCGGTGATGTGGAAGTCACCGTGGTGCTGGATGCCGGGCCGCGCATCCTTGGCCACGCCAACCGAGGGGGACCCCAACCGTTTGCCGCTCTTCCCAGGGAATTGATAGACGAGCCGGGTGGGTTCGAATTCATCGGCGGCCATCGGCTGTGGCGAGCACCGGAGATCCCAGCGGTCACCTACCAATCAGACAATAACCCGGTCGTCGTCGAACGGCTCGACGGCGGGGTTCGACTGACGGGAGCACCAGATGCAGACCACATCACGAGGACGATTACGCTGGCGCCAGCTCGGCGGGATGACCGTGGTCGATCACACCCTGCTCAACCAGGGCGCCGTACCGGTCCGGTGTGCCGCCTGGGCTATCACCCAGCTCGCCGCCTGCGGGACCGCGGTTCTCCCCCAATCGCTCACCCCCCGCCGATGGCGCCGGCGTGCTCCCCAACCGAGCCGTCGTCTTCTGGCCCTATACAGACCCTTCTGCGCCGGAAATCGAGTTCCGGTCCTCGGAGCTACGCATCCACGCCTCAGAAACCGCGGAGAAATCGAAGATTGGTCAAGCGAACCGGCGGGGATCGCCTACGAGCGAGGCGACAGGCTCTTTGTCAAGTGGTCGCCGCTCCACCAAGATTCCGCGAATACGCCGACCTCGGCGCTTCCGTCGAGTGCTACCGAGACCAGCGTTTCTTCGAGCTCGAATCGCTGGGCCCGCTCACCGATCTCGAGCCTGGAGCGGCGTTGCACCATCGCGAGGTGTGGACGTTGATCGGACCGGACGAGCGTCCCCTGGATCAGGTTCTAGCCTCCCTGCCGGAACAGCCAGCGGAGATGGTCGATTGAGCTACTACATCGGTCTGGATACCTCGACAACCGCAACCAAGGCGCTGCTGATGGATGCAAACGGTTTGGTGGTCGGCATCGGGCGCTCCGAGTACGACTACGACGTCCCACGACCGCAATGGACGGAGCAGTCTCCTCACCTGTGGTGGCGCGCCACCGCCGAAGCGATCAACGCCGCGCTGACCACCTCTGGCGTCGATGGCGGGGAGGTGGGTGCCATCGGGTTGACCGGGCAGATGCACGGGCTGGTCCTCCTCGATGAGGCGGGCGAGGTGCTGCGGCCGGCGATCCTGTGGAACGACCAGCGAACCCAAGCCGAGGGCGACGAGATCCGAGAGCGGGTCGGCAGTCGGCGATTGATCGAGATCACCGGCAACGACGCCTTGACCGGCTTCACCGCGCCCAAGATCCTGTGGGTAAGAAACAACGAGCCCGAGATCTATGCCAACGTGACGCACATCGTGCTCCCCAAGGACTACATCCGGTATCGGCTCACCGACGAGTTCGCCACCGACAAGGCGGGGGCGTCCGGGACGCTGCTCTTCGACCTCGCCCAACGGGATTGGTCACAAGAGGTGCTCGCCGCCCTCGACATCCCACCGGAGTGGCTCCCCGAGACCCATGAGGGTCCACGGGTGACCGGAGTCATCACCGAGGAGGCGGCACAAGCGACAAGTCTTCGCTCCGGGACTCTGGTGGTAGCTGGGGGTGGTGATCAAGCCGCCAACGGCATTGGGGTGGGGGCTGTTGCTCCCGGCATCGTTGCGGTGAGCATCGGCACCAGCGGCGTCGTGTTTGGGTCGACCGACCGACCGATCGTCCAGCCGGAAGGAAGGCTGCAGGCCTTTTGCCACGCTGTTCCAGACGCCTGGCACTTGATGGGCGTGATGCTGTCAGCGGCGGGAAGCTATCGCTGGTTCAGGGACGCCCTGGCTCCGGACCGTGCGTTCTCCGCGCTCGACAAGCAGGCCGCGGTCGTGCCGCCGGGGGCCAACGGCCTGCTGTTTCTGCCCTACCTAACAGGAGAGCGGACACCGCATCCGGATCCGATGGCACGAGGCGCCTTTGTCGGCCTCACCCTCCGCCACGGCCTCGGTCATCTGGCCCGTGCCGTCATGGAAGGGGTTGCGTTCGGGCTGCGGGACTCGGTAGAGCTGATGGCAAAGGAGATCGAACTCGGTGAGGTCCGGGTGTCGGGTGGCGGAGCAACGAGTGAGGTGTGGCTGAGGATCGTCACCGACACCCTGGGCCGCCCGGTGCGGGTGGTCAGCACTGCGGAGTCGGCTGCGCATGGCGCCGCAATGCTCGCCGCCACCGGTGACGACGCCTTCGAGTCCGTTGCCGAAGCGAGTAGAGCGGCAGTGACCGTGGGCGATGAGATCGAACCAACCGCCGATGCCAGCGTCTACGAGGAGGCCTACGCCGTTTATCGCGACCTGTACCCCGCGTTGAGGGAGTCGTTTCGACAGCTGAGTGAGCTCGAAACAGATTGAGTAGCCGGTCGCCGGCCAAAACGCCACTCGGACCGGGGACCGGTGACTGGAGACTGCTAGCCGTGCAGCTCCTCCATTTCCACATCGCTCACCTCGGCGGGCAGCTTGCCGATGATGATCATGGCCAGGACCTCGTCCATCGTCACATCGTTCTTGTTGACCGTGCCCACCAGCTTGCCCTGGAGCATCACGCTGATCCGATCCGCCAGGTCGAACACGTCGTGAATGTCGTGACTGATGAGGAAGATGCCGATTCCGTCTTTCTTCAGCTGCTGAATCAGCTCGTTGACCTGGATCGTCTCGGCGGGGCCGAGGGCGGCCACCGGCTCGTCCATGATCAGGATCCTGGCGTTGAAGTACACGGCTCGGGCGATGGCGACCGATTGGCGCTGGCCACCGGAAAGTGACTCCACCGCTGTCTTGAAGTTCTCGAACTTGGGGTTGAGCCGCGCCATGACCTCCCTGGCGGCGGCCTCCATCGCCGAGTCGTTGAGGGTCCTCCACCGCGTGATCAACTCCCGGCCGAGGAACATGTTCGACGGGGCGTCGATGTTATCGGCGAGCGCAAGCGTCTGATAGATGGTCTCGATGCCGAGATCCTTGGCATCACGCGGGGTGGCGATATCAACGGTCTCGCCATCGATCCGGATCTCGCCCGAATCAGCGGGGTAAGCGCCAGAAAGCGTGCGAATCAGGGTGGTCTTGCCTGCGCCGTTGCCACCGACGAGGGCGACGACCTCGCCTGGGTACAGGTCGACGGTGACGTCGTCGACGGCGTGGACGCCGCCGAAGGAGACGTACATGTTGCGCAGTTCCGCCAGGGGAACAGGTTCGCTCATCATGTCTGTCACGTCGTCAATCGCTCCGCTCGCCGCCGATAGGAGGTATCGATGGCGACGGCGATCACGAGCACGATGCCGACGACGATGTTCCGCAGCGGTGCGTCGACCCCGATGAGGACCATTCCCGAC
>JADFIY010000202.1 GCA_022566415.1 Acidobacteriota bacterium | reverse complement strand
AGGGAGCCCTGCATCCAGTGCTCGCTCGACCAGGCTTCGACCTGCGGGACCACCCCCGAGGAGCACCGCTTTCAGCTCCGTATACGGGCCGGGATCTGCGTCGAGCACGCGATGCAGCATGGTGGGGACCAGACTGACCACCGAGGCGTCACCACCCTTCAACGCCCCGGCGACGGCCATGGCGTCGAACCGGTCGTGGATCAGCACCGAGCCACCCGCCGCCAGCGACCGCCACACGGCCGACAGACCGGCGATGTGAAAGAGGGGAAGACAGAGCAGCCAACGATCAGAGGCGTCGTTGCTCAGCCGGGCTTGTGAGGCGGCGACCGCCGCAACGATGTTGGCCGGCGTCAGAATCACACCCTTCGGGTTGCCGGAGGACCCAGAGGTGGTCACAACGGCGTAGACGTGCTCGGCGCCGTCCAGTTCGCCCTGAGGTTGCAACGGCCCAAATGGAGCGAGGGTCGCCCCGATGCGTGGCGCGCTGATGATCAACACCACCGTCTCCGGCACAGCAACGGCAGGAAATCGCATCAGTGAGCCGGCGCCGACGCCCTTCGACCGCAACTCGTCAGCCGATTGATCGGCGGCCTCGTTGAGCTCGGCGTAGGTGGTTATCGCTCCGCCGAAAACGAGGGCAGGGGCGTCCGGTGTCTCGGTGGCGCGATCATGGACCCAGTCGGGCATCGGGGAGTTTGTCATCACTCACTACAGTATCGGCCCGTGATCTCTGAGCTTTTCGACCCCGATGCGTGGGACCCCGTCGAGGGTTTCTCGTTCACCGATGTCACCTACCACCGGGCCAAGGATGTTGGTGCGGTGCGCGTCGCCTTCGACCGGCCGGAGCTGCGCAACGCTTTCCGCCCCCACACCGTTGATGAGCTGTTCGCTGCCCTCGATCACGCCAGGATGACCTCGGACGTAGGGTGCGTCCTGCTGACCGGCAACGGTCCTTCGCCAAAGGACGGCGGTTGGGCATTCTCCTCCGGGGGAGACCAGGCGATTCGCGGCCCCGACGGGTACCGATACGAAGATGACGAGGGCGTCGACTCCGGGCGCCTGGGCCGACTGCACATTCTCGAGGTGCAGCGGCTCATCCGGTTCATGCCGAAGGTGGTGATCGCGGTCGTGCCGGGGTGGGCGGTCGGTGGCGGCCACAGCCTGCACGTCGTCTGTGACCTGACCATTGCCTCGAAAGAGCACGCCGTGTTCAAGCAGACCGACGCCGACGTTGCCTCGTTCGACGGCGGGTACGGTTCCGCCTATCTCGCCCGTCAGATCGGTCAGAAACGCGCGAGAGAGATCTTCTTTCTCGGGAGGGACTACTCGGCGCAGGACGCATTCGAGATGGGGATGGTGAACGCCGTCGTCGACCATGAGGACCTGGAGACGGTCGCCCTCGAATGGGCATCCGAGATCGTCGCCAAGAGCCCGACGGCACAGCGCATGATCAAGTTCGCCCTCAACCTCCAGGATGACGGCATCGTCGGTCAGCAACTGTTCGCCGGCGAAGCCACCCGTCTCGCCTACGCCACCGAGGAGGCCAAGGAGGGACGCGACGCCTTCCTGGAGAAGCGGGACAAGGACTACTCCCGATTTCCGTGGCACTTCTAGAAGTCGCAAGTCGCAAGTCGCAAGCAGGAAAATCGGTAGTCCCGGGCCGCGAGTCTCTCGCCTCTCCCACGTGTGGGGGAGGCGCGAGCAGGCGCAGCCTGTGAGCGGAGGGGGCTCTGGGAGCCTGCTAGCAACGAAATGAGCTCGTCTGAGAACTCGCTCCTGGACAACCCACCTCCGGCAAGGGGGGAGGAAAGGGTCGCGTCGTTTTCGGCACATCGCAACGACTCGCGAGTCGCGACTTGCGTCTTGCGACTGCTGTGAACCCCTGGATTCTCGCCGCCCGGCCGGCCACCCTCACCGCCGCCGTCGGCCCAGTGCTGGTCGGGAGCGCGCTGGCGGCAGCGGACGATGCCTTCCGCTGGGATGCATTCCTGGTGATCCTGTTTGCGGCACTCGCCATCCAGGTCGGGGTCAACTTTGCCAACGATCTCGCCGACGCCGCTCGTGGGGCCGATACCGAGGACCGGGTCGGGCCGCAGCGGGCGGTGGCCTCCGGCCTGCTCACCCCCCGGCAGATGAAGCGAGGAATCGCCACCGCGTTCGGGATTGCCGCCTTCGCCGGCTTGTACCTGATCTGGCTGGGTGGCTTGGCGATCCTGGTTATCGGGGTGGTGTCGATCATTGCTGCCATTGGGTATACGAGCGGACCGGTGCCGTACGGGTACCACGGGCTAGGCGAGGTATTCGTGTTCGTTTTCTTCGGGCTCGTCGCCACCGTCGGCACTCGATACGTCTACGACCGAACGGCACCGGCGGAGGCGTGGTGGGCGGCGGTCGCGATGGGACTGCTCGCCGCGGCGATCCTCGTTGCCAATAACGTTCGCGACGTCGACACCGACAGAGCGGCCGGGAAACGGACGCTCAGCGTGATCATGGGCAGGGATGCCTCCCGCTGGTTGTACGCGGGAATGGTCGCAGTAGCCTTCGTGACCATTGCGGTGGCGGTGGAGACCGACATCCTTCCCACCTGGTCATTGCTCGCCCTGGTCGCCATTCCACGGGCGGGCATTCTTATTCGGGCGATCTTCACCCAAACCTCTCCACCCGCGCTCATCGAGGTGCTCAAGGGAACCGCCCGCCTGCAGCTCGTGTTCGCCACCTTCCTGTCGATCGGCATCCTCTTTGCAGGTCTCTAGAGAAGCGATCCGATCGTGTCTGCCCGATTCGGGTCGTAATACGTGATACGTAATACGAGATACGTTCCTACTTGTACCGCCGTGCGCGCGCCAGGGACTCGATGACCGCGGCCCCTTGGGCGGCATCGTCGACGGTCACGATGACGGCGACGCCGTTGGCCCGCTCGATCCTGATCGCGGGACCGCCTCTGATGATGTAAGCGCGGCGCCCCGGGCGTATCCGCCAGCCCCATCCTCCGTAGGCCATAGGCCGAACCTCGAACGCTCCTGCCCCGGTGAGCCTGTCGATTGCGATTTTCCGCCGAGGCCGACCGATCGGTCCGAGGGAGATGGCGACACCGTTCTCGTTGGCATCGACCCGGACGAAAGCGAAGATGACAATGAAGATTGCAATCGCCACCATGAGCCCGGCCAATGTCGGGGTGACCACGAGAGCCAGTGCGACCGGAATGACCGCAATGAGGGCCAACCACAGATTCGAGGCAGTACCCGACCAGGCGGAAGCCGTCGTCGCCGGCATCTCCAACGGCACATCCTCGGGAACACCGCGGCGCCCCCCGCCGAGAAACCAGCCGAGCCCGCCGGCCAACAGCGCGACGATCAGCACCCCGGTGAACGTCAGCACATCCAGGTCGCGGGCATCCTCGTGGGTCGTTGCATCGAGGTTGAAGAAGAGGATCTGGAAGTTGATGGAAACGAGCAGACCAATGATGAAATAGACCGAGGACGCCAGCGGGGCATTCGGTGCACTCCGGCTGCCGGTGATCAGCGCGATCCAGGAGAGCAGCAACCCACCGATCATGACAACGGCGTATCCCCAGAGCGGCAAGCTGCCATCCGGCTCACCGGATATGCCCCAGTGGACGGCAAGCGGATCCGGGGAGCGGTCCCAGTACAAGACGAGTAGCACCGCGGATCCGACGATCGCGGCGAATGGGAGGACCCAAACGGTGAGCCAACCTCGTAGGCGCTGCATCTACCAAGTATCGCAGCACAGTCCGACCGAGTGGCACCGGTAACCTCCACGACGTGGACCCGGCCGAACAACTCACCACCCGCTTCGTCGGCACCCTCGCCGATCTCGGGCTGCAACACGTCGCGCTGTCGCCGGGGTCCAGGAATACGCCGCTGTCGCTTGCCTTCCTCGCCGAGCCGAGGATCAATGCCCACACCGTGCTCGACGAGAGGTCCGGCGGTTTCTTCGCCCTCGGTATCGCCAAGGCCTCGGGGTTGCCAACTGCAGTTGTCTCCACATCCGGCACGGCCGCAGCGAACTACCACCCGGCTGTGATCGAAGCCGCCG
>JADFIY010000201.1 GCA_022566415.1 Acidobacteriota bacterium | reverse complement strand
AAACGGAGGCGAGGCAAAGCGGAGCCGGGGCCCGAGCGGCGCGCCCCGGAGGGGCAAGAGCGGGAAACACGGCACAACCGCCGTCGAGGCTGCTGAGCCGAAGCCAGTTGCGGAGCCGTGGCCCGAGCGGCCCGCCGCCGAAGGCGGCAAGAGCGGGAAAATGGCTCTATCTCTGTCGAGACGACCCGTCACCTATCGGTGCGCTCTAAGAGGTCCCACCGATCGTCATCACGGCCCCGGTCTCGGCCGAGCCGACAAGCGCGGCGTATTTGGCCAGGGCACCCGTCGTGTATCGCGGCTCTGGCGGCTGCCACTTCTGGCGACGGGTGGCCAGCTCGGTCTCGTCGACGAGGAGATCGGCTCGCCGGTTGGGGACGTCGATCCGGATCGAATCCCCCTCTGCGACCAAGGCGATCGGCCCGCCACGAGCCGCCTCCGGCGCCACGTGACCTATGCAGAGGCCGGTGGTCCCCCCGGAGAACCGGCCGTCAGTGATCAAGGCTACGTCCTGGCCAAGCCCCGCTCCCTTGATGCCGGCGGTCATCGCCAGCATCTCTCGCATGCCCGGGCCGCCGTTGGGCCCCTCGTAGCGGATCACCACCACGTCTCCTGGATGGATGTCATGTTCGTACAGGGCATCGAGCGCGTCGTGTTCGTCGTCGAACACCCTGGCCCTGCCTTCGAAGACGACCTTTTCGATACCGGCGATCTTGAGCACCGAACCGCCCGGCACCAGGCTTCCCCGCAGCACGGCGATCCCGCCCTCCGGCGCCATGGGGTCGGACACAGGGTGGATCACGTCCTGGTCGGCGGGAAGGACGACTCCCTCCAGGTTTTCAGCCACCGTGGCACCGGTGACGGTCACCGGATCCCCGTCGAGCAGACCGGCTTCGAGCAGTGCGGACATGACGGCCGGCACGCCGCCGATGCGGTCCAGATCAACCATGTGGTAACGCCCGAATGGGCTCAGGTCGCCGAGGTGAGGGACGCGTCGGCTGATGCGGTCGAAGTCCTCCAGGGTGAGGTCGACGCCGGCCTCGGCAGCGATGGCCAGCAGGTGGAGGACGGCATTGGTCGATCCGCCGAGCGCCATCACCACAGTGATCGCGTTTTCGAATGCTGGGCGGGTGAGGATGTTGCCTGGGGTGATACCGGCCTCCATGAGGCGCATCACCGCCTCGCCGGAACGCTCGGCGTATTCGTCGAGCCGGTCGTCGATCGCAGGGACCGAGGCGCTTCCCGGTAAGGCCATCCCGAGGGCCTCACCGACGGCAGCCATCGTGTTGGCGGTGAACATGCCGGCGCAACTCCCGGCACCGGGGCAGGCGGCCTTCTCCAGATCGACGAGATCCGCTTCGCTCAGGTCGCCTTCGATGAAGGAGCCGATGCCTTCGAAGACGTTGACGATCGAAATGTCTTGGCCGCGCCATCGGCCTGGCAAGCTGCTCCCCCCATAGAGGAACACGGCCGGAAGGTCGAGACGGGCCGCGGCCATCAGCATGCCGGGTAGCGACTTGTCGCAGCCGGCGACGGCGACGAGGCCGTCGAACCGCTCGGCGTGCATCACCAGCTCGACAGAGTCGGCGATCACTTCTCGGGACACCAGCGACGCTCGCATCCCCTCATGTCCCATCGAGATACCGTCGGAGACGGCAATGGTGGTGAACTCGAGCCCGACACCACCGGTCGCTCTCACTCCGCGCTTTGCCGCTTTCGCCAGGCCCGGGCCGGTCAGATTGCACGGGGTGACCTCGTTGCCTGCCGAGACGACTCCGATCTGGGGCTTGGCGAAGTCATCGTCGGTGAACCCGACCGCCCGTAGCATTGCTCGCGCCCCGGCGCTGGTCGGCCCTTCGGTCACATCCTGGGATCTGATCTTGTTCGGCATATCGGCTGGATCCTAAGAGGCTCAGCGGGCAGGAATGGCAGCCCGACTCTCACACGCGCACCGCTGAGCCGCGGCCCGAGCGGCCCGCCGCGAAGCGGTGTGAGCGGGAAACACAGAGGCTCAGCGGGCAGGAATGGCGGCCCGACTCTCACACGCGCACCGCTGAGCCGTGGCCCGAGCGGCCCCTGGCCGTGAGCGGGAGATGGGAACATCGCGTTGTGGGCGAATGCCGACCCATGGCGAGGTCCTTAAGGAAACGATGAGGACAGGTCGATACATATTGACAGACCCGCAACCAATCGGCATACTGCCGCGACCCACATGAACGACAACAACTCGACCACCGTACTGCTTATCAGCTAGCGCACGCGTTTCGACGCGTGCGCCTTGACCCTCCGTCCAGCCGGAGGGTTTTTTGTATCTCGACCAAGGCCCGACATGGCGAACGACAACCAGATCACGGGAGCCCAAGCGCTGATCGCCGCGCTGGAACGCGAAGGCGTTGATGTGCTGTTCGGCATACCGGGCGGCGCCATCCTCCCCGCCTACGACCCGCTGCTCGACGGGACGATGCGCCATGTCCTGGCCAGGCACGAGCAGGGCGCCGGCCACATGGCGGAGGGTTACGCGCAGGCGAGCGGCCGAGTCGGGGTTGTGATGGTCACCTCGGGCCCTGGGGCCACCAACCTGATCACGCCCCTCCAGAACGCCCTGATGGATTCGACGCCGATCGTGGCCATCACCGGGCAGGTATCGTCAGCGGCGATCGGAACCGACGCCTTCCAGGAGGCCTACACCACCGGCCTGGCGATGCATTGCACCAAGCACTCTTACCTGGTCACCGACCCGGACGACATCGTCCGGGTCATCCACGAGGCGTTCCATGTAGCAGGGACCGGCCGTCCCGGCCCGGTCCTGGTCGACCTACCAAAGGACGTCCTCAACGGGCTGACCGAGCTCGGCGATCCGCAGCCGGTAGTGATGGAAGGGTACAACCCCACCACGGAGGGCAACGGGCGACAGGTTCGCGCCGCCATCGAGCTTCTGGAACAGGCCGATCGGCCGGTACTGTTCGTCGGCGGAGGGGTGATCAAGGCCGGCGGCAGCCGCGAGCTGCTCGCCTTCGCCGAGGCCGCCAACGCCCCGGTGGTCACCACGCTGATGGCGAGGGGCGCCTTCCCCGACCAACACCACCTTGCCCTCGGCATGTCCGGCATGCACGGCAGCTACACCGCTACGACTGCGATACAGCGCTCCGACCTGCTCTTCAACATCGGTGCCCGCTTCGACGACCGAGTAACCGGCGACCCAGCCACCTTCGCCCCTGAGGCCAAGGTCGTTCACATCGACATCGACCCCGCCGAGATCAGCAAGGTTCGCCACGCCGACGTCCCCATCGTCGGCGACGCCAGAGTTGTGCTCGGACAGCTGCTTGCGACTCTCGACAAGCAGCGTGGGGAGGCGGCGCCTCCCGCCCGCATCGACTGGTTCGAGACCATCCAAGACTGGCAGCAGCGGTACCCGCTGGCCTACGACCAGGACCCGCAAGGGCCGATCAAGGTGCAGTACTTCATCGACCAGCTCTACGACGCCACCGGGGGAGACGTGGTCGTGGTGGCAGGGGTGGGCCAGCACCAGATGTGGGTGTCGCAGTTCTGGCAGTTCACCGAGCCGCGCTCGTGGATCAACTCCGGCGGCCTGGGGACGATGGGGTTTGCGGTCCCGGCGGCGATCGGAGCCAAGATGGCGCGCCCCGACGATCTGGTCTTTGCTCTGGACGGGGACGGCTGCTTCCAGATGACCTGCCAGGAGCTGATCACCGCCGCCACCGAGCATATCCCGATCAAGATCGCCGTGTTCAACAACCACGGCCACGGGATGGTCCGTCAGTGGCAGCGGCTCTTCTATGGAGGGCGCTTCTCGGCGACCGACCTCGGCAACGTCGCCCCCGACTATCCGGCGCTGGCCGAAGCGATGGGTTGTGTGGGCTTGCGCGCCGAGAAGCCCTCCGAGGTGGGCCCGGTGATCGACAAGGCGCTGGCCATCGACGACCGACCGGTAGTCATCGAGGTCGTGGTCGACCCCGACGAGATGTGCTTCCCCATGGTCAAGGCGGGCGGATCCTGCGACAACGTCGCCATGGGCCCGGAGGATCTGTGGTGAGGCACACGTTGTCCGTCGTGGTCGAGGACCAAGCCGGCGTCCTGGCGCGGGTGGCGGGCATGTTCA
>JADFIY010000200.1 GCA_022566415.1 Acidobacteriota bacterium | reverse complement strand
CTGGCGTTTTTCGAAGGGGTCACCCAGCAAGAGCTCGCCTCCTTCTCAGCCCGTAATCTGGTTCCGGAACGACGGATCCTTTCCCTGACGAGAATCCAGCCCTGGAGCCAGGGGCTCACCCTAGCTGTCGTCCTCGCCCTCCTTTGGGTGACGCTGCGAATCGTGGCCGAACAGGCGGACATCTGGCACTGGTTCGGTAGCACGGAGACGTTCGCTCAAAAAACGAAGGTGCTCGACAAGTGGTGTGAGAAGGTGGGTCGCGATCCGGCCGATGTCGACCGTTCGATCGGAGTGAGCGCCGGCTCGGTTCACCTCGGCGACGAGTACGTGGCGCTCGGGGCGAACGAGATCACGATCGGAATCAGCGGGCCTGATCTCGACCTGTCACCGGTGGCGAAATGGATCGCGTGGAGAGACGGATAGTCGTGAGTCGCAAGTCACAAGTCGCAAGACGCAAGTCGCAAGAAGGACTTGACCCGGTTGCCAGTTGCCAGTTGCCGGTGACCGGTGGCCGGTTGCCGGTTCGGGCTAACTGCCCGAGAAGCGGACGACGGACGGCGCTACTTCGATTCCGTCAGCGAGCCGCGGATCTGGCTCGGGTTCGCCTGATGCCGTCGTCAGCGGGATGACACCCGCCCAGATCGGGAGCGCGTAGTCCGCCTCGTCATCGGCTGGTGGTCCGGAGCGAGTCTTCACCGAGAACTCTTCGATGGCGAGGGCAAGGATCAAGGTGCCCTTGCTCTCCACATCCGAGGGGTGTCGCGCCTCGGACCATCTCCCTGGAAGCACGTGCTCGGTGATCATCTCCATCGCCCGCAGCCGCTCCTCGTCGTCATCGACGAGCCGAGCCGTGCCAAGAACAACCGCCGATCGGTAGTTCATCGAGTGATGGAACGCCGAGCGAGCGGCGACGATCCCGTCGACGATCGTCGTCGTGACGCAGACCTCGGCGCCATTCTTCATCAGACGGAGCATGCGGCTCGCCGCAGATCCGTGAAAATAGATTGTGTCTCCGTCCCTGACATGAATGGTCGGGATCACATACGGGTCTCCATCGGTGATGAAGCCGACGTGGCAGATCAGTGCCTCGTCGAGGACCTCGTCCAGGGACTCCCGGTCGTACGCTCCGCGCTCTTCGAGGCGGCGGACCCGGATGCGCTCCGAGGATGCCTCGGTCATGCGGCCAGGCTAGGCCCGGCCGGTACTTGGTACTCTCTGCCTGCGACTTGCGACTTGCGACTTGCTCACGCCACCCCTCGCTCCCACACCTCGACCAGGCGTCGATACTCGGGGCTCGTTTCGACCAGAGTCTCATGCGACCCGTCGGCGATGATCCGACCGTCGTCGATCATGATCACGCGATCAGCCCGCTCCGCTGACCGCAGCCGGTGGGCGATGACGATGGCAGTCCGCCCAGAGAGCAGCACTCGCAGCGCCCCTTCAACCTCCAGCTCGGTCTCCGGGTCGAGGTTCGACGTTGCCTCGTCGAGCACGATCACCGACGGCTCGGCCAGGAAGGCACGAGCCAACGCCACCAGCTGCCGCTCTCCGGCGGAGAACCGGCCTCCGCGCTCTCGGACCTCGGTGTCCAAACCCTCCGGCAAGGCCCGAACCCAGTCGTCGATACCCATCGCCCTCAGCACGTTCCACACGTCATCGGTGGTTGCATCGGGTGCGCCGAAGGCGACGTTGTCCCCCAGAGTCCCTGCGAAGAGGAACGGGTCTTGGGGAATGAGTGAAATCGCGTCAACCCGCGACGCGTCGGTGAGGTCTCTCAAGTCGTTGCCATCGAGGCTGACCGATCCGGTGTCGGGGTCGTAGAAACGCAAGCCGAGCCTGGCGATCGTCGTCTTCCCTCCTCCCGTTTCACCGACAATGGCAAGCCGCTGACCGGCCGGAACCTCGAGGTCGATGTCGTGAATGACCGGTCGATCGCGGTCGTAGCCGAAGGTGACGTCCCGGAAGCTGATAGCACCCCGCACCGGCTTCTCCAGGTCGTAGGCGCCTGGCCGTTCCTTCACCGCCGGCTCCTCATCGAGCATGCCGAACAGCTTCGCCAGCGCGGCCATGGCCGACTGGAGCAGGTTGTACACGTTGGCCAGGTTGATCAACGGTTGAAAGAACCAGTCGAGGTAGAGCAGGAACGCCACCACGGTGCCGAAGGACAGGGTCCCGTCGAGCACCCTCAGCCCGCCGATGACAAGCACGGAAACGATCGCAGTCACGCGGAGAAAAGCAATGATCGGGAAGTACCACGAGATGGCCCGCGCCGCCAACATGTTTGCCTCGTAGTAGGCCTCGTTGACCCGGCCGAATGACGAAGCCTGGACCCTCTCCTGGGCGAACGCTTGGACCACCCTGACGCCTGCGATGCCCTCCTGGAGGCCCGACAGCACGGCTCCGATCCGCTCGCGAACCTCGCTGTAGGCGCGGGAGGCGTACCGCTGGAAGATGACGGTGACCACGATGAGCACGGCGATGATGACGTACACGGCGACGGCCATTTGCCAGTCGATGAACAGCATCGCAAACGCTACACCGACCACGGTGAGCACGTTGGTCAGTGCCATGACAGCTCCATCACCGGCAAACTCCTGGAGCGACTCGATGTCCGACGTCATGCGGGCAACGAGAACGCCGCTCTTGGAACGGGAGAAAAAACCCATGTCCATCTTGACGATGTGGCCGAAGAGGATCTGACGCAGCCGCAGCAGGTATTGCTCCCCGACCCAGGAGATGCCGTAGCGCGAGATGACGGCCAGCGCGTAATAAATCGCGAGCAGGCCGAGATAGACCAGCGCCGCCACCGTCACCACCCGCTTGTCGCCGTCCGTGATGCCCTGATCGATACCGGCACGAACCGCGAGCGGCCCAGCGAGCCGTGCCAGTGTGGCCAGGCCGGCGACGATGAGCGCTCCGATGGCAGGGGGCCACAGCGGTCGGCCGAGCCTCGCCGCTCGCACCAGCAGCTTGCCCCGGTCTTCGATGTCGTAGTCGCCGGCGTGCTGAACGTACATCATGCCGGCACCTCGGCTCCGGCCGGCTCGCCTGATGCAAGCACCTTGGCGTATCGCGGAACCGACTCCAGGAGCTCCTCGTGGGTTCCCACCGCGACCACCACGCCGCCTTCGAGGAAGGCGACCAGGTCGGCAAGGGCAAGCGTCGACGTTCGGTGGGCGATGATGATCGTCGTGCGATCCTGCATCACCCGCCGCATCGCCGCCTGGATATCCGCCTCGACCACGGCATCGACGGATGACGTGGCGTCGTCGAGTATGAACACCCCCGGATCACGCAGCACGCTTCTCGCCAACGCCACCCGCTGCCGCTGACCGCCCGAAAGGGTCGCCCCGCGCTCACCGATCACGGTGTCGTAGCCCTCGGGCAGAGCGCTGATGAAGTCGTGCGCCTGGGCAAGGCGGGCCGCCGCTCGGATCGCTCGATCATCGGCGCTGGGATCCCCAACCCTGAGATTGTCGCGAATCGATGCCGAGAAGAGAAAGGTCTCCTGGAACACGACGGCGACCTCTCCACGCAGCTCGTCGAGCGATACGTCGCGTATCTCGACGCCGTCGATCGTGATCGAACCCGAATCGACGTCGTAGAACCGCGGTACCAACTCGGCGATCGTCGACTTGCCCGATCCGGTTGCTCCGACGATCGCCATGGTGGTTCCGCCGGGAACGACGCGGTCCATCCCACGCAGCACCGGCTCTCCATTCGGGTAGGAGAACCAAACCCCCTCGAACCGCACCTCGCCTGGTCCGTTCGGCAACGCAATGGGACGCGCCGGGTCGTCGATCTCAGGAGCCTCGGCGAGAAGCTCTACGATTCGGGCACCAGCGGCCGCCGCCCTGGGAAGATTGGCAAAGAACCAGCCGGTGATCATCAGCGGCAGCACGAGCATCGCCAGGTATTGAGTGAAGGCGACGAACTCACCGGGGGATAGTTCGCCGTCGATGACCCGGAACCCTCCGAGCCAGAGCACGGCGACCGTGCCGAAGGCGGGGATGAGCTCAAACAGAGGAGCAAATGCCGCCCGGTGACGAGCCACCGTGATCGTGTTGTCGTAGATCCCGACTGCCGTTTCGCGGAGGCTCCTCTCCAGACGCGCCTCCTGTCCATA
>JADFIY010000199.1 GCA_022566415.1 Acidobacteriota bacterium | reverse complement strand
GTGGCTGGGTCCACGCTCGTCGTCGGGGGTTTGGTCGTGCTGCCCTGGTTCAACAAGGCGGCCGTCTTTCGGGAGGGCGCCGGGTTGACGTTCTTCCAGTGGTATCAACAGACCGAGTCGATGGTTCCGTACTACGTGGCGATGGGTGCCTACGTCGCCGTCGCCGCCGTTGCCTTCACCAAGGCCTCCCAATGGCCGGCGTGGGCTGGCATCGTTCTTGCCTGCGCGACCTTTGTCGTTGCCAGCTGGAAGATGAGCTCCATGCTGCTCGTTCCCACACCGCTCGAGCTCACCATCGGCGTCGGGTTCTATGCCCTGATGACGGGTACCGCTCTCATTCTCGTTGGCAGCATCATGAGGCTGACGCGGGCTCATGCCCAGTAGTTGGCAGCTGGCAGGTGATGGTCGGTGGTCACCGGGAAGCACGCACCCGACTACCAGGTACTGGTATCGCGGCTTTTCACCGATAAGTTCAGCGGCTACCGTGCGCGCTCTGGCCTGGTTCGCCGGGCCAATGTGGGTTGGACAAGGAGGCAAACAAGGATGAAATCAAAGACATGGTGGGTAGGCGCGGTCCTCGCGTTCGCGCTAGTAGCCGCCGCATGTGGTACCAGCGATGATACCACCACGACGGCGGCTCAAGACACCACCACCACGACAGCGGCGGCCACCACGACCGCCGCCCCCGACCCCGGTTTCGAGGGCCTGGTTCTCGACGCCGGAGGATGTGAATACGGCGGAAGGGTCGAATCGATCACGGCCGTCGACGAATTCACCGTTGTATTCGACCTGTGCGGCGCGCATCCAGCGTTCCTGGCACAGATCGCATTCGGCGTCTTCGGCATCCAATCGGAGGAGAACCTGGAGGCGACAGGTGGCGCTCCGCTGGACAACCCGGTCGGCACCGGCCCGTACTCCCTCGTTGAGTGGGTCAAGGGCGACTCCGTCGTCTACGCCCGGTTCGACGACTACTACGGCACCAAGGCGCCGCACCAAACGGCCGTCCTCAAGTGGGTGACCGATAGTGCAGGGCGACTCCTCGAGTTGCAGTCAGGCAACGCCGACGGGATGACGTTCCCAGGTCCGGAGGACTACGCAACGATCGAAGGCGACCCCGACCTGGTGTTGCTGGACAAGCCGGAGCCCAACGTGTTCTACATGGGCTTCACCAACACCTTCGCGCCGTGGGACGACGTTCGGGTCCGCCAGGCGGTCGCATTGGGTATCGACCGGCAGCGGATCATCGACACGTTCTATCCGGTCGGATCGGAGACCGCATCGCACTTCACACCGTGCTCGGTGGAGAACGGGTGCGAAGGCGACTCGTGGTACGACTTCGACATCGAAGCGGCCAAGGCACTGCTCGAGGAGGCCGGCCTCGGCGACGGGTTCGAGACCAAGATCTACTACCGCGACGTGACCCGCGGCTACCTGCCCTCACCGGGCAACGTGGCTGCCGACATTCAGGCTCAGCTCAAGGAGAACCTGAACATCGACGCCGAGGTAGTGGTGATGGAATCTGGAGAGTTCATCCAGACGTCGTCGGCAGGCGGCCTGGATGGGATCCACCTCCTTGGGTGGACGGGTGACTATCCACACGTCACCAACTTCCTCGACTTCCACTTCGCCGAGACCAACGCCCAGTTCGGAGATCCCTTCCCGGCGATCTACGAACCACTGAAGACGGCGTCGCAAGCGACCGACCCGATCGCTGCCGCACCGTTGTATCAGGAGGCCAATAACGCCATCAAGGAGTTGGTCCCGATGGTGCCGATCGCCCATGCCGGAAGTGCATTTGCAGCCACTGCAGCCGCAGCAGGCGCCTACGCCCCACCGTGGGGTCAGGTGATGTTCAACCTGTGGGACAATGGGACGGACACCGTCGTGTTCGTGCAAGGCAACGAGCCCATCTCGCTGTACTGCTCGGACGAGACCGACGGTGAGTCGCTCCGTGCCTGCGCCCAGGTGGTTGAAGCGCTGTACTCGTACACCACGACCGGCGACGTGCAGCCGCAGCTGGCAACCAACTGCTTCTCCAACGCGTCACTGGACCTGTGGACGTGCGAACTGCGACAGGGCGTGCTCTTCCACGACGGCACCACGTTCGACGCCAACGACGTCGTTGCCTCGTTCTCAGCTGGCCTGGATGCTTCCAGCCCGCTGCACACCGGCAACAGCGGTGTCTTCGAGTACTACGACTACCTGTGGAACGGTCTGATCAACGTTCCTGGGGATTCGTAAGACAGTAAGAAGACCGAAAACAAGAGAGGGGGAGGCGCTCAGCGCCTCCCCCTCTACCAGTTCAGCGGCCTACTCTCCGCTGATGCTCGGTTTCATCACGAGGCGTACCCTCACTGCCATCCCGGTGCTGCTCGGGATCGTCATCGTGGTGTTCTTCCTGATCCGGGCCATCCCCGGAGATCCGTGCACGTCGTTGCTCGGTGAACGAGCAACCGAGGCAGCGTGCGAACGGTTCGACGCAGCCAACGGGCTCAACGATCCCATCTTTGTCCAGTTGTGGATCTACATGAGGAACGTGTTCACCTTCAACCTCGGCGAGTCGGTCCGTTTCTCGGTTCCGGTCAATCAGCTCCTCATCGAACGACTCCCGCTCACCACCGAGCTCGCCCTGTCCGCGCTCACCATTGCGGTGGTGGTCGGCGTCTCTCTCGGGGTGATCGCGGCCATGCGCCACAACTCGCTCGTCGACACGGGCGTGATGGCCTTTGCCAACATCGGGGTGTCGATGCCGGTGTTCTGGCTGGGGCTGATGCTCGCCTACGTCTTTGCCCTCCTCCTCAAGGACACGCCGTTTGCTCTGCCACCGACCGGCCGGTTGACCGCGGGCGTGTTCTCTGTCCCGTATTACGAGGTGTGGGGGTGGAATCTCCAGGAGGACACGTTCTGGGCCCAGCTCAACGAGTACATCGCCAATCACTACATCTTCAACAACTTCATCACCTTGCAGTGGGAGGTGTACTGGGACGCGGTGAAACACATGATCCTCCCCGCCGTCGCCCTGGCCACCATCCCTCTGGCCATCATCGCCCGGATCACCCGCAGCTCGCTCCTGGAGGTGATGGGCACCGACTACGTCAGGACGGCGCGGGCGAAGGGTGCCAAGGAGGGCCGGGTGATCATCCGCCACGGCTTGCGCAACTCAATGCTCCCCGTTGTGACGATCATCGGCCTTCAGCTCGGCCTCCTGCTCGGTGGAGCAGTGCTGACCGAGACCGTGTTCGGTCTCGCCGGGGTGGGCCGTGCCTTGTTCGATGCCATCACCGGGCGGGACTATGCCGTCGTCCAGGGGTTCACCGTCATCATCGCCCTCGGCTACGTGATCGTGAACTTGCTGGTTGATCTGTCGTACGGCTACCTCGATCCAAGGATCCGCGTCCAGTGACGATGCTTGGCCCGAAGGGCCGGAAGACCACCGTCGAGGCGCTGGAGGCGGTTGCCGCCGACGAGCAGCGGCTGACCACCAAACCACAGAGCCAGTGGCGGCTCGCCGCCCGACGGTTCAGAGAGCGCAAATCGGGGATGATCGGCCTGGGTATCGTCGTGTTCCTGCTCCTGATGGCGGTCGCTGCCCCGCTCATCGCCCCCTATCCCCCAAACCAGGTGCTCATCGGCAAGGAGGACAACATCGGTCCCCGGGATCCCCCGTGTGTCCACGCTTTCGGGTGTTCCGCGGACAAACCGCAGCACATCCTCGGAACCGACGCCAACGTCCGCGATGAGTTCTCCCGCATCATCTTCGGCGCCAGGGTGAGCCTCACGCTGGGTTTGTTCACCGTGACCATTGCCCTCACGATCGGCAGCTCCCTCGGCGCTATCGCCGGATACACCGGAGGCTGGTTCGACAACGTGGTGATGCGGATCATGGACGTGATCCTCGGCTTTCCATCTCTGCTGCTCGCCATCGCCATCGTCTCGGTGCTGGGGCCCGGTCTGCGCAACGCGCTCATCGCCATCGCCATCGTCGCCATACCGGCGTATGCCAGAGTGATGCGCGCCCAGGTGCTTTCGATCAAGGAGAGCGACTATGTGGCGGCGTCCCGAGCCCTCGGCGCCAAGCCGCACCAGATCCTGATCCGGCGGCTCGTGCCCAACGCCCTGACCCCGCTCCTCCTGCTGGCGACACTCGGCGTCGCCACTGCG
>JADFIY010000198.1 GCA_022566415.1 Acidobacteriota bacterium | reverse complement strand
CCTGCGGTAGGGCTCCGTGGTGCGTTTGAGCTCGAGCGTCTCAGCCATCAGGACTCTGCGCTCCCGAACCGGATTCGTGGATCGATCACGGTGTACAGCACGTCGAGACCCAGGTTCACCACGATCACAAAGACGGCAGTCAACAGGACCAGGGCCTGCACAACCGGGATGTCTCTGGTCAGTACCGATTCGACCAGCAGCGTCCCCAGGCCGGGCAGGCCGAAGGTGACCTCGATCAGCACTGCGCCGCCGAACAGCCCGACCACGATCAGCCCGGTTACGGTGACGACCGGGATCAGCGAGTTCCTGAGGACGTATCGGCTCATGATGCGGCGCCGCGAGAGGCCCCGCGACCTGGCGAAGGCGACGTAGTCCTGATCCAGCTCTTCGATCATCGCTGCCCGGGTGATCTTGACGATCAAAGCCAGTAGGGCCAGAGCCAGGGCGAGGGCGGGAAGCGTCAAGTGGTACGCCCGGTCCCAGAATCCCTCCCCACTGCCGAACGTCGGGAACCAATCGAGCACCACACCGAACACGTACAGAAAGAGAAGCCCCACTGCAAAAGTGGGGGCGCTCACCCCGAGCACGGAGATGCCGACGACCGTGCGGTCGGTCCTCGAGCCCCGTCGTAACGCCGCCCACATACCAAGCGGGATGCCGAAGACCACGGCGATCAGGGTGGCATATGAGCCCAGGAAGATGGTGAGCCCGATCCGCCGCCCGATGGCGGCCGTCACCGCTTCGCTGGACTGGATCGATCTGCCGATGTCACCGGTCACCACTGCTTTGAGCCATAGGAAGTATTGGAAGAGGAACGGCTCATCCAGGTTCCACTGCTCGCGGATCGCGGCAATCGTCTCGGGCGAGGACTGCCTGGCACCCAGCAACGCCCGCTCGGGGGTCCCGGGTGCCAAGTGGATGAGGGCGAACACGGCGAACGTGATCACGATGAGTAGCGGCACCGCGAGAAGCAGGCGTCCCGCGACATAGCGGCCCATCCCACCCGATCTCACAGGCCGTCTCGCACTGTCACGCCGGGCCGGCTCCTGCTACTTCGGACCGAAACCCCGGATCGCCCACGGGATGTTGTAGTAGAACGCGTTGAACCCATCGAGCTTGAGGTCGGAGCGAATCGCCATCCCGGTGTCCAGGTAGTACACGGGAATCGTTGCGACCTCTTCCCTGGCAATCTCGAACATCTCCTCGAGGGCCGCTTTGCGGGCCGCCGGGTCGGATTCAGCGAGCGCAACACCAATGAGCTCGTCCACCCGCTCGTTGACGTAATTCGAGGCGTTGAATCCACCAGGGCCGGCCGACAGGCTCCACAGGAACAGCGTCGGGTAGTTCACCGGATCAACGAAGTCGGCCGCGTATTGCATGATCTGCATCCCGAGGCCTGGGTCGTGGGTGAAGTAGGTGTCCTGCCAGGTGGCGTCATCGACCTCCTCGACGTTCATGGTCACCCCGATCGTCTCGAGGTTCTGCGCCAGGCTCAACAGCGGGTTCAGCATCAGCGGTGCGCCGCCCGGTATTTGAACGGTGAACTCGAAGCCATCGGGAACCGATGACTGAGCCAGCTCGGCTGCGGCCTGATCCAGGTCGAACTCGTACTGGGGCAGCGTTGCATAAAACGAGCGGGCTTCCTCGCCGGGAACCACCGGGGTCCACGTGTCCGGCGGGCTGACCGTGGTTCCCTCCTCGCCCTGGCCCTTCAGCACCGCCGAGATCAGCCCCTTCTGGTCGAGGGAGTGGGCTATGGCGCGGCGAACGTGAATGTCTTCGAACGGCGGCGTCTCATAGTCGAGGGTGAGCACGACGAGCCCAAGAGCGGGTTCGGTGATCACGTCCACGCCGTCGAGGTTCTGCCACTGGTCGATCTCGGTCTCCGGCAGCTCAAAGGTGCCGTCGATATCGCCGTTGCGCATCGCCAACAGGCGGGTTTGCGGGTCCGGGATCTGGGTGATGGTGATCCGCTTGGCCGGGCCGTTGTCACCCCAGTAGTCGTCGTAGCGCTCCAGCACGACCCGATCGCCGGGTATGAACTCGACCACTCGATAGGGGCCGGTCCCGATGGGGAACAGCTCGGGTGTGCCCAGGAGGTCGATGTCTGCGCTCTCCAGCTGGCTCGCCGGCATGATGAAGCCTGCCATCAACGCCGGCGTGTATTGCCAGGTCACGTCAGGCTCGAACAACGTCACGGTGACTTCACGATCACCGGTGGCCTCGATCGAATCCACGGAGAAATAGAAGAAGTCGACAAACGAGAAGTTCTCCGGATCGAGGTGCCAACTCATCGAGGCCGCTACATCCTCCGCGGTCACCGGGCTGCCGTCGTGGAAGGTGGCACCCTCCCTGATCGTGTAGACGTACGTGATGTCGTCGACCTGCTCCCACGATTCAGCGAGGGCGCCGGTGAGTTTGAGGTCGTCGTCAAAGGCGAGCAGCCCTTCCTGGGCAAGCGACACGACGACGCCTTGGGCGGTGGTCCACTCATGGGGCACGAACAGGGTATCGGGGAGGAAAGGCAGCGCCCAGGTGATCTCCTCGATGTCGCCCGATGCCGGGGTCTCCGGTGCGCCCGTGGTCGTGGTCGGGGTGTCGCCCCCGGCTGAGGTTGTCGTCGTATCTTCGCTGGAGCTGCACGCTGCGGCTACAACAGAAAAGGCCAAGACCAGCGTCAGCAGACGCCAGGTAACGCGTCTGAACGCTCTCGGACGGTCGTGAAAATGCATTTCTCGGTACTCCAATCAGCCCGATTGCGGATCGTGGTGTCAGCTCCTGAGGGACAGGAATCCTAGACCCCGGATCTCAGGCGCGACGGGGGTCGACCAGTGACCAGTGACCAGAAGGACCTCGATCTAACTGGGAACCGGGAACTGGGAACTTCTCTGAGCTGGGAACGCTGCGACTGAGTCGTACCGGCTCACTACCCTCGATCCCAATGCGCTACCAAGCTCTCTACCGCAAGTACCGCCCGCAGCAGTTCTCCGAGATAATTGGCCAGGACCACGTCGTTGACACACTGTTGCGCGAGATCACCGATGACAAGATCACCCACGCCTATCTGTTCGCCGGCCCGCGGGGCACCGGCAAGACCACCTCGGCCCGTCTTCTCGCCAAGTCGCTGAACTGCACCAATCGCCGCCCGGACGGCGAGCCGGACAACGAATGTGCATCGTGTGTGGCGATCACCGAGGGCGCGTCGCTTGACGTCATCGAACTTGACGCCGCATCCCACAACAAGGTCGAGGACGTGAGGGAGATCCGCATCAACGTCGGCACCGTCGCCGCTGCCGCCGGAGCCCACCGCGTGTACATCCTCGATGAGGCACACATGTTGTCGCGTGCCGCGGGAAACGCCCTGCTCAAGACCCTCGAGGAACCACCGGAGCATGTCGTCTTCGTCCTCGCCACCACCGAGCCGTACAAGCTGCTCGACACGATCCGAAGCCGGGCCCAGCGGTTTGACTTCCACCCGGTGGCCACCGAGGTCCTGGGGACCTACATGGCCGAGATCGCCTCCAGAGAAGGGTTCGACGCCCGACCCGATGGCCTGGCAATGATCGCCACCAATGCTCGCGGCTCGGTCAGGGACGCGTTGAGCCTGCTGGAGCAGGTTGCCGCCCTCGGCGAGGGAAGGGTGGACGCCGAAGGGGTGACCAGGGTTCTCGGGCTCGCCGACGGAGACGCCTTCACCGGGCTCGCCACAGCAATCGCAAACCAGGATGCCCCTGCCGCACTTGGCCTCGTCGCTCGCCTTGCGTCGCAAGGGGCCGACCTGAGACGGTTCGTAGCCGATGCCCTCGGGTTCTTCAGAGGCATCTTCCTCGCCCAGTACGCGCCGAACCTGGAGGAGATCACCGATGAGCCTGCTGACGTTCTGACCGAGTGGCGTCGGATCGCCTCCGAGCTGCCGGCGACCGACGTGCTTCGTACGATCGATCAGTTCTCGGACGCCCTGGTCGAGCTACGCGCCGGGCGCGAGGAGCGGCTGGTCCTCGAGCTGGCTCTGATCCGCCTCACTCGGCCGGAGACGGCGATGGATGAACAAGCCCTGGTGTCGCGGATCGAAAGACAGGAGCAAGCTAGTCATCAGTCGTCGGTCGTCGACCAAGAGTCATCAGTCGTCGATCCTCACCCGGAACCACCGGCCATCAGTGGCCA
>JADFIY010000197.1 GCA_022566415.1 Acidobacteriota bacterium | reverse complement strand
ACTAGGTACCCGGGCCGAAGGAGCTCGCCGACTCCCCTGGCTGCCGGCCGCATCGGGTCATACACTCCGGTGATGGCCGGCCGCAGAACCAACCTTGCGCTGGCTGCGCTGCTCGGGATCGCCGCCGCCTCGGGGGTGGTTGCGTTCGGCATTGGCACCGCCTGGGTGCGCCCGGTCCTGATCACGCATGGGCTAGCCGCGGTCGCCATCATCGTGCTCGCTCCGTGGAAAACCGCGATCGCCAGACGCGGCCTCAAGAGGGAACGCGGCGGCAGCCCGCTGTCCATCCTCCTGGCGGCGCTCGTCGTCGTCACCCTGATCTCCGGCATCGCTCACTCGGTCTTCAACGTGATCGCGGTCGGTCCGGTCACCATCATGCAGGTCCACGTCACAGCCGCCGTGTCCGCCGTGATCGCCGGCGCCGTCCACGTCTGGCAAAGGCCGCAACGCTTCCGGCCTTCTGATCTGAGCCGCCGCAACTTTCTCCGCGCCGGTGGCCTGGCAGGGGTTGCGGCGTTCGGGTACATCGCGGTTGAGGCCACCACCAAGGCGGCCGGCCTGCCGGGAGGGAACCGCCGCTTCACCGGATCGCACGAGCAGGGATCGTTCGATCCACCCGAGATGCCGGTGACCTCGTGGCTCAACGACACACCGCCCACACTCGGCGCCACCCACCTGTTGACGGTGACATCGCCGACCGGCACCGGGGAGATGACAATGGACCAGTTGATGGCGTTCGATGATCGCGTCACGGCGACGCTGGACTGCACCGGCGGCTGGTATGCAACACAGGAATGGACTGGGGTTCGCCTCGACCGGCTGATCGACGCGACGGGGACGAGCGTTCGGGTGGTGGCGGCCACCGGCTACGAGAGGCGGTTTCCGATGGCTGATGTCGGCGACCTCCTGCTCGCCACCCACGTCGGCGGTAGGCCGCTGTCGGTGGGCCACGGCGCACCCTTGCGACTGGTGGCGCCGGGACGGCGCGGCTTCTGGTGGGTGAAGTGGGTCAGCGAGATCGTTATCGACGATCGTCCTGCCTGGTGGCAACCGCCGTTCCCGCTCACCTAGAACCAGTCATTCAAGAGGCTCCGCAAATAGGGCACGATCCGGTCTCTGTCGGCGAAGGCCTTTTGCGGAGCCGTGGCCCGAGCGGCCCGCCGCGAAGCGGCAAGAGCGGGAAAATGGCTCGACTTCTGTCGAGACGACCGGTCACCTATCGGTGCGCGCTCTAAGCACTGTTGGAACAGCGTTCCGCCCAACGGGACTGGGTAGCATCGGCCGGACCCGAGAAGGAGAGAGATGGCGACCTATGACCTGATCATCAAGGGCAGCGGCGTGGTACGCCCCAACCTCACCACGGTTGATCGACTCGACATAGGGATCGCGGACGGGAAGGTAGCCAGCGTCGAATCGGACCTCGATCCTGCCGATGCCAATGCGGTCGTCGAGGCAACGGGGCTGCTCGCCTTCCCCGGAGCGGTCGACGCCCATTGCCATTGGGGGATATACAACCCGCTCGCCGAGGACGCCGCCACCGAGAGCCGCGCGGCCGCCCAGGGCGGCGTGACCACCGCCATCACCTACTTCCGCACCGGGCAGTATTACCTCAACAAGGGCGGCCCCTATGAGGAGTTCTTCCCCGAAGTGCTCGAGATCGCCGAGGGCCGAGCTCACGTCGACTACGCCTTCCACCTCGCTCCGATGCAGCGCGGCCATATCGACGAGATCCCAATGCTCATCGACCGATTCGGAGTGACCTCCTTCAAGGTTTTCATGTTCTACGGCGGCCATGGGCTGCACGGCAGGTCGGACGACCAGGCCTCCTTTCTCATGACGCCACCCGGGGAGCGATACGACTACGCCCACTTCGAGTTCGTCATGCGTGGTATCCAGTCGGCTCGAGAAGAGTTCCCTGAGATCGCCGACTACATCTCGCTCAGCCTGCATTGTGAAACCGCAGAAATCATGACCGCCTATACCGAGATGGTCGAGGTGGATTCCAACCTCGATGGCCTGGCCGCCTACTCGGCGGCGCGACCGCCTCACTCGGAAGGTCTGGCGATCGCAATCGCCGCCTATCTCGCCCACGCCACCGGGTTGGGCAACATCAACCTGCTCCACCTGTCGTCTGCGATGGCGGTGGAGTCGGCCCGACTGATGGCACAGACCTACCCGCACATCGACTTCAAGCGAGAGGTGACCATCGGTCATCTGCTCACCGACCTCGATACCACCACAGGCCTATACGGAAAGGTCAACCCACCGCTCCGGCCGAGGGACGATGTCGAAGCGCTGTGGGATGCCGTCGTTGGCGGCGAGATCGATTGGGTCGTTTCCGATCACGCCTGCTGCAAGCCGGAGACCAAGCTTGGTGCGGACCCGAACGATGTGTGGCAGGCGAAGGCCGGGTTCGGCGGCACCGAGTACCTCCTTGGCGGTGTCTTCAGTGAAGGAACCAGACGCGGCCTATCAGCGAACCGGATCGCCGAGCTGGTCTCCTGGAACCCGTCGCGACGGTTCGGGCTGCTCGCCAAGGGTGACATCGCACCGGGATTCGACGCCGATATCGCACTCGTCGATCCGGAGCACACGTGGGTCGTTCGAGCTGAGGATTCCGAATCGACCCAGGGTTACTCGCCGATGGAAGGAACCGAGCTCACCGGCAAGGTGAAGCACGTCTTTCTCAGGGGATCCCAGATTGTCGACGACGCCGTCGTGGTCGGGTCTCCCCAGGGAAGCTACCTACCCCGACCGTATCGTTGATCGTTGCTCAGCCTTCCCAACCGAGTTTCCTCGACAGCTCTCGCGTTGCCTCGAGCAGCACAGGGGCGATCGCACCCACCTCGTCGCGGAACCGCTCGACCGGGCCGCAAACGCTGATCACGGCGACCGTGTCGTTCTCGTGGTCGGACACCGGTGCCGCGATCGAGGCTGCACCCTCCTGGCGTTCCCCGAAGGAGGCTGCATAGCCGCGTTTGCGGATTTCTCCGAGGTCCAGGCGCAGGAGAACCGGATCTGTGATCGTATTTTCGCCGAGGGCCTCCAGGGGACCGGCTAGGTACTCGTCGACGTGTGCAGCAGACAGGTGCGCAAGAAACGCCTTGGACGACGCCCCGGCGTGTAACGGGTATGGGTGCCCGAGCTGCACCGTCATCTTGACCTCACGCGCCGGGGTCACCTGATCGACGTACATGCGCACGTCACCGCGGCGGATCGACAGCGTGGCGGTCTCGTTGGTCTGCTCGGACAGGTCTCGAAGCACCGACCGCGCCGCGTCCCGAACATCGATCTGTTGCAGGTAGGTGAGGCCGAGCGCCAGCGATGCCGGCCCCAGCGAGTACCTCCGTGTCTGCTCGTCGAGGTCGATGAATCCTCTTGCGCGAAGCGAAGCCAGGATCCGGTGCACCACGGCCTTGGAGAGCCCAAGGCGGTCCGAGAGCTCGGTGACCCCGGCGGTCGCGCCGTCCAGCTCGGTGAAGGCGTTGAGCACGTCGGCGGCGCGCTCGACGGCGCCGATCGTCTGCGGTTTTGGTCCGGTTGACATGGTTCCTCGGTCGCAGTCTACGCAACGCCGTTCCGCTCAGCGGAACTCGCCGCAAGACGCAGGATCGGACCCCACCATTGCGGATACACCACTCGCTCTACGCTTACCAAATCGATGCAGGAGCACCACCATGGGCACAACAACGGTAAAAGCGATCCTGGGGTACGACATCATCGAGGGGATGTCGGTAGAGGACTACGAGTTATGGCTCTGGGACATCCACTATCCGGACCTGTTGGCCAACCCGTATCTGGACCGTGTCGTGTTGAACACCGTGGTTCGGCCGGTCACCGCGACAAGCGCGGGAACACCGGTCGCCGGTGATACCACAACGTTCGAACGCATCGCCGAGCTGCATTTCGCCGACCATGCAGCATACGAGAACTACCTGCGATGGTTCGAGGAGAATCCGATTCCCGTGGAGAGGAGCCCGCAGAGGCGATCCGAGTTCCACTTCTACGTCCTTTGTGACGCCAGAGAAGCAACCCGCGACACCGTCTGACCGAAAGGTCCTCAGACTTCGCACCGACAGGTGACGGGTCGTCTCGACAGAAGTGGAGCCAGTTTTTCCGCTCTTGCCGCTTCGCGGCGGGCAGCTCGGGCCACGGCTCCGCAAATAGCCTCGCCGACAA
>JADFIY010000196.1 GCA_022566415.1 Acidobacteriota bacterium | reverse complement strand
CCTCCGCGATGGCACGACGCACACTCATGGCAATCTCACTCCACATACCCCCAACACTGTCAGGGAAGACCCGCGACATGTGTCAGGGATGTGCTGCAACAGAACAGGGCGATATATCTACCTGGGAGCCCTCGGTTCACGATCGGCTGGTCTTGCGGGCGGAGACCGTATCGCGTCGTATTTGCGGAGCCTCTTGGCGGTACCCTCTCGCTCCATGGCCATCTTCCCAATCCGCGTCTATCCGGACCCGGTGCTGCGCAGCGAGGTCGAGACGATCGACGTCTTCGACGAGGATCTCAAGCGTCTCGCCGACGACCTGTTCGAGACGATGTACGACGCGCCCGGGATCGGGCTGGCGGCCCCCCAAATCGGGATCGCCAAGCGGCTGTTTGTTGCCGACATCGGGGAGGGGCCATTCGTCATGGTCAATCCTGAGATCGTCGAAACCTCAGGAGAGTGGACGTTCGAAGAAGGCTGTCTATCGGTTCCGGATCGGTTCTGGGAGATTTCCAGACCCAGCTTCGCCCGTGCCACGGGGTTTGATCTCGATGGAAACGCGATCGAGTACTCAGGCGACGACCTGATGGGACGTGTGCTTCAACACGAGATCGATCACCTGAGCGGTGGGCTCGTCATCGAGCGCCTCAGCAAGGCGGAAAGGAAACAAGCGATTGCGGAGCTCCGGGAGGCAGTAGCCGACGACCGGCTAGGGCGGCGACCCTGATGCGCTCGGTGTTTCTCGGTACTCCTGCATCTGCGATCCCGAGCCTGGCCGCGTTGCTCGACGTAACCGACGTGGAACTCGTGATCACTCAGCCCGATCGGCCGCGTGGCCGGTCGGGCACGCCGGTTGCGCCGCCGGTGAAGCGCGCTGCCGAGCAGTGGGGTCTCAGGATCCAGCAACCGAATGACAAGGACGAGCTGTGGGGGAACCTGTCCCAGCTGAACTTCGAGGTCGGACTGGTGGTGGCCTATGGCAAGATCCTCGAGCCGCGTATCCTCGAGCTGCCACCATTCGGGTACCTGAACGTGCACTTTTCGCTACTGCCGCGGTGGCGGGGGGCTGCTCCCGTGGAGCGCGCCATCCTGGCTGGGGAAGAGAAGACCGGCGTCAGCCTGATGCTTCTCGACGAGGGTCTGGACACCGGCCCTGTGGTTGCAGTCATCGAGACACCCATCACAGATGATGAGACCGGCGGCACACTCACCGGCCGTCTCGCCTATCTGGGTGGGATGATCGTAAACGACGCCGTCCCCGAGTATCTGGCAGCGCAGTTGGAGCCCGCCCCGCAGATCGATGCGGGAGTGACGAATGCTCCGCTGCTTGATCCAAATGAAGCACAAATCGACGGGAGCTGGGCTGCTGACACCGTTGAGAGGGCGGTACGAGCCTTCCATCCGCGTCCTGGGGCCTGGGTGATGATCGACGGTGTTCGGCACAAGCTGCTCGAGGTCGAACACACAGACGCCGTCGTTGAGCCCGGATCCTTCGAGGAGGTAGACGGTGAGCCCGCTGCGGGGTTCGCTGAGGGCAGTCTCCTCCTGGTAACCTTGCAGCCGGCGGGCAGACCAGTGCAAAGCGGATCGGCGTGGCTCAACGGCCGCCGCGGGGCCGGCGGCACGATCGATCCCGCGTGAGTTCCAATCCTCAGTCCTCAGTCTTCAGCAAGACAAGAGGTCGGTACCGGTTCGACTCATACTGGGTAGTGGGAACTGGGAACTGGGAACTGGGAACTGATGACTTCCCGAATACACTCGCGCACCATGATCAAACCGCCCCGAATCGCGCCCTCCGTTCTCGCCGCCGACTTCTCCCGACTGGGTGAGGAGGTCGCGCGTGTCGAGCCGCACGCGGATCTGCTCCACGTCGACGTGATGGACGGCCACTTCGTACCCAACCTGGCGGTGGGTATCCCCGTGATCGCCTCGCTGCGGGAGATCACCAAGCTTCCACTCGACTGCCATTTGATGACGCTGAACCCCGATCGCTATCTGGAGGCGCTCAAAGAAGCGGGGGCCGACATCGTCACCGTCCACATCGAAGTCTTTCCCAACCCGGCAGACATCGCGGCCCAGGCCCGAGCGGTCGGACTCGGGTTTGGACTTGTGATCAATCCACCAACGCCGGTCCAGGCGGTGGAGCCTTTCGTCGAGCTGACCGACATGGTCCTGGTCATGTCTGTCGACCCCGGGTTCGGCGGCCAGCAGTTCGACCAAACGGTTCTTGGGAAGGTAGAGCGCTTGCGGAACTTCATTGATTCTGCAGCGCTTGGCACCGATATAGAGATCGATGGCGGTATCGATCTGACGACGATCCGATCGGCGCGCGATGCCGGAGCAGACGTCTTTGTCGCCGGAACATCCGTGTTCCGGACGGACGATCCCGCTGCAGCCATAGAAGAGCTACGTGAAGCGATGATCGTCTAGAGGTGCCATGAACGATCGGATCCTCGTCGTTGACGACGACCCGGAAATTCGTGAGTTCGTCAAGACGAATCTCGAGAGCGAGGGCTTCGAGGTCGAGGTTGCGGGCAACGGCCCGGAAGCACTCGAACTCGCCGCCGACCGTCCTCCCGCACTCGTTCTCCTCGACGTGATGATGCCCGGCATGGACGGCCTGACCACCTTGCGCCACCTTCGCAACGACGTCCCAACGGTGAATGTGCCGGTGGTGATGCTTACGGCAAAGCCGCGGGCTGCGGATCGGGTGAAGGGCCTGGATCTCGGCGCAGACGATTACATCACCAAGCCGTTTGATGTCGAGGAGCTGGTAGCCAGGGTGAGAAGCGTGATCCGTCGCGCCCAACACATGCGCGATCTGTCGCCGCTCACCGGCCTGCCAGGGAACTTTCGCATCACAACCGAACTGGAGAACCGGGTCCGCGATGCTGGGCCGTTTGCGGTCGTCTATGGCGATCTCGACAACTTCAAAGCGTTCAACGACACCTACGGATTCATGCGAGGCGATGCCGTTATCAAGTTCACTGCCGAGACCCTGCTGCGAATCGCGCAGGAGACCAAAGGGGAAACGGCGTTTGTTGGACACGTTGGTGGTGACGATTTCGTCGTCATCCTCGGTTCCGAAGACATCGAGCCGTTTTGCGAGGCGGTCATCAAGAGCTTCGACGACGGCATCCTCGAGTTCTACGACACCACCGATGCGCTCCAGGGCCATATTGAGGTCACCGATCGGCTCGGCGAGAAACAGACCTTCCCGATAGCTTCGTTGTCGATGGGCGTAGCCACCAACAGGCGCCGGCCGCTCACCTCCGGGTGGGAGGTCTCAGCGATTGCGACCGAGATGAAAGAGTTCGCCAAGCGTCAGCCGGGTTCGGTGTACGCGGTGGACATGAGGACCTAGCGGTCCCCAGTACCAAGTCCCAGAAGTTGTCGGCCCGCTGGAACGCGGCGAGCGGTACACTGCACACCAACAAAGAGCCCCCTTCAGGGCAGGGTGCAATCCCCGACCGGCGGTGAAAGTCCGCGACCCCCAGCAATGGGGCTGATCCGGTGAAACTCCGGGGCCGACGGTGACAGTCCGGATGGGAGAAGGAGGGCGCATGTCGCGCCGCGTCGAGGACAACCGGTCTGAGACACGCCGCGCGGAGGAGCTGATGCTGAGGGCCGTCGGTCTGACCGGCGACACCTACCCGCATCCGAATCCGCGGGTCGGCGCCATCGTGCTTTCCCCAGATGGAACCGTGGTCGCCGAGCGCGCCCACGCTGGCCCCGGCCAGCCCCACGCAGAGGTTCTGGCCCTGACCGATGCCGGTGGCCGCGCCGGTGGGGGCACGCTTGTCGTCACCCTCGAACCATGTTCTCATCACGGTCGAACCCCGCCGTGTGTCGACGCCATCCTCAGCGCCAAGGTGGGCACGGTGATCATCGGTGTCGAGGATCCCGACCTCAGGGTGTCCGGAAGTGGTGTTTCGCAGCTCCGCGATGCGGGGATCACCGTCGTCGAAGGTGTCCTACCCGAGGTGGTTCGTAGGGCCGATGCCGGGTACTTCCACCACCGCACCACCGGGTTGCCTCGGCTCACCCTCAAGATGGCGACCACAATCGATGGACAGGCGGCGGCAGCCGACCGGACGTCGCAATGGATCACCGGAGAAGAAGCCAGGGCGGACGCTCATCGTCTCCGAGCGCGCAGCGACGCCGTCGTGATCGGTGCCGGCACGGTACGCGCCGACAACCCGCGGCTTGATGTCCGCATTG
>JADFIY010000195.1 GCA_022566415.1 Acidobacteriota bacterium | reverse complement strand
CCATACGGCCTACCGGGCCTCGGTATCGGGAGATGTGGGGATCCTCTATTGACGATCGCCGCGTTCAGGACTACGACCCGAGTCGGCTTTCTGCATCCGGCACATCCCGCTTCCAACGATCAGGCACCGGGATCCGCCGGGACCCATCGGTCCTGTTCAGCCCGCCACAGTCCGGTCGTCAACCCGGCTACATCGGGGATTGCGTAGTCGACAGACACCTCACCAACGGCTCGGACACGCCCCCGCTTGGAGTACCGATTGAACGGAAAATCTTCGATGGAGGTGAAGGTGGTGCTGCCCCGTGGCGCGAGAAGACGCCAGGCCGTCATCTCGTCAGCGTATCCGGGCGAGGTCTGTTCTGCTCCGCGGCAAAGCCCCACTTGTAGAGTCGAGCTGGCGATGACCATGCTGGAAACCGCCGAAATCCGATGGTTCTTCAAGGATTCGGCCTCGCGTGACGAGCTCAATCGTCTATCCGACCTGGGTTGCCGGCTTGCCCCAGGAAAACCAGGAGCGAGCGCCAGGAGAGTGAGCGGACGGCTGGCGTCACGAACCTGATCGGTGCTGTCGAACGCAATGGCCGTCCGCGGCAACCTGGTTTCAACGGAAAGAGTCTGCTTCCCAATACAGCACAAATCGGAATGAAAACCTGATATTGTTCCGATAAGAGCTCATAAGGGAAGCAAATGGAGCCCGGACAGACCGAGCAACAGGAGTGGACCAGCGTCGACAACACAGTGTCGGGGGCTATTGATGTCTACATCCCGGCACCGATCGCCGATCAGGTCGTTGTCGCCGCGGATCCAGCGACGGAGTCCGCCGCACAGCGGGCACTCCATTCGCTGCGTGGCCACGCGGGATTGCTGCCGCTCGCCCCATCCCTCCTCCGATCAGAGGGAATCGCCTCTTCGCGCATCGAGGGCGAGGTTGCTTCGACGCGTCGAGTATTTGAGAACGACTACGCCACCGAGAGCGTTGCCGATCGTCAAGCCGAACGCATCGTCAGTTCGATTCGTGTCATGCGCGAGGTCGTCACCGGGGCGGAACATGGCGTGACGACCGAGGACTTCGATCGATGGCACGCCCTCCTCTTTGTCGGAACACCACGGCAGTTCGAGCCGGGACACCTGCGGACCACCCAGAACTGGATCGGCGGCCGGCCCGACCGTCCCTTCGAAGCAGAGTTCATCCCACCGCCGGAATCTCTTGTTCCCGCAGCCATGCACGACCTCGCCGAGTTTGTGAACCGGGTAGACGTGGCGCCGGTGACCCAGGCCGCCATCGCCCATGCCCATTTCGAGACCATCCATCCCTATCCGGACGGCAATGGGCGGGTGGGGAGGGCGTTGATCTATCGATCCTGGGCATATCGCGGGCTGGTGGCTGACATCGCCCCTCCCATCAGCCAAATCCTGGTCGAACGCAGAGACGACTATGTGGCCAGCCTCACCGCGTATCGCCACGGAGACATCGACGCCTGGCTGGGCTTCTTCTCGGATGCTGTCGAGTCCGCAGTCTCCTACACCCTTTCGCTCGGTCGAGCGCTCGCCACGCTCAACGCGCAGTGGACGGATCGCCTCACCGGTAGCCATGCCGATGCGCTTGCTCGTCGCATCGTCACCGACATCCCGGCGCATCCCATCCAAGCTGCTTCGGATGTGGCACAACGCCACGAGGTCACCGAACGAGCGGCGCGAGCCGCACTGGAGGACCTGGCGGAGCGGGGCATCATGGCACACCGTCCGCTGCGCAAAGCGAAGCGCGGACGCCCGGCCAAGGTGTACGAGGCAACCGAGCTCTTCGACCTCCTCGACCGCCGACCCCAGGACCTCGCATAGAGATCGGTTCCATGGAGAGACGCCTCAGACAAGCGTCCGCGGTTCTCGGCGCCGACCCCAGCGCATTTGCACCTCGGATTCACAGAGTCGACGTCTCCGACGTTGAGCACCACTCAGCGTCTCAGATGGGCCAAGGTGGTTTGGCACGGCCACTTCCCTAATCATCAAACGCCGCCTCGGGAAGCGCCGCGATGTCCCGCAGCACCTCCTCTTCGAACCGCTGCGCCTCCAGGCCTGCCTCGTATGCACGTTCCGCCTCGGCCCGATTGCCCAGCACCAGCTCGAGGGCATCCACCCAGTCCTCGCGGTTCTTCGGGCCACCCTGGCGCAGGATGGTGTGCCGTCGACACCCTCTCGTGTTCACGCTTCCCCTTCCTGTCTCGAGGTGCATCATGCCCGGGCGGTGTGACACGAATCGACGCCGCTCCGGATTGGGTCGCCACAGGGTCGAGCTCATCGGTGCGCACCCCGCATCGATTAGTGATGTGTCGGCTGCGGATCGGGCTGACAGCGATCTGCTGGAGGGCTTCCGTGCGGTTTGACGGAGCCATCGTGATCCGATGAGTTCGCGTCGAGATCGAAGCGGGTCGCAGTCGGATTGGTGCTGAATCCACACACGTCACGGGCGGGTGCCGTGCTCGGTCTGTCAGTCGCGATGGCGAGGCCGGAGCTCAGTTGATGTGGGCGACGGCGCGGCCTGATGGATCGAACAGGTGGAAGCGGCGTGGCCAGATCTCGAACCTGTCCCCGGCGGTTGGACGTTCGTCGTCGAAACGCATCACGATCGGATCGCCGCTGAGGTCGACCTCGGCTAATACATGGCCACCGTGGTTCTCGATCGACGTGACGACGCCCGGCAATCCCGCAGTGGGCACGACTTCCCAGTCGTCGGCGCGTACGCCTACGGTGACAGGTCCGTGGGGTGTTTGGGGGGGCACCGGCAGGGAACCGGCGGCGATGTGTACCTCGGAACCTGTGAGGTCTCCGGGCAGGAAGGCCATCGGTGGCGAGCCGACGAAGCCAGCAACGAATACGTCGACAGGTTTGCCGTAGATCTCATCGACCGTTCCGACCTGGCGGAGAACGCCTTCGTCGATCACGGCGATGCGATCCGCGAGGGCCATCGCGTCTTCCTGGTCGTTCGTTGCGTACAGCGTCGTGACGCCGTAACCCCGCTGGAGGAGACGGATCTCGGTACGCATCATGGAGCGGCTCGCCGAATCTACGCGTGAGAGAGGCTCGTCGAGCAGGAAAGCGGCAGGCCGGCGCACCAGAGCCCGCGCTGCCTGAACGAGCTGTTGGTGTCCGGCGGCGAGATCTTTGGGCATCCTGTCCAAGAACCGGTCGATCGCCATCACGCGGCTCTGGGCGAGGACCCGCCGTTCGATCTCGCTGCGTTCGAAGTGATGCATCTCGAGCGGGAACGAGATGTTCTCGCGAACCGACTTGAACGGTATCAGTGTGTTTGTCTCGAACACCATCGCGATGTCGCGTCTCGCAGGCTCCACCCGGGTCACAACGTCGCCGTCGAAGAGCACGTCCCCGCTCACCGGCAGATCGATTCCGGCGACGGCGCGCAACACCGACGTCTTGCCGCTGCCGGAGGGTCCAATGAGCACGAAGAACTCACCATTGTCGATGGCCAGCGTCATTGCATGGATCACCGCGACGCCCGAGCGTTCCACCGTTACACCGTCGAGCAAAATGCTCGCCATGACATCAGCGTATCGCCACGCACCACTGGCGAATCCAGTGACCTCACATCCCCGACACGGAAACACGCGACGACGCTTTGATGACTACCGGCGAGCATGATGCCTTCAGGCCTACCTCGTCCGTAGGTGCGGCCTCCGCCCGACTGCCCAGCGCCAGCTCGAGGGCGTCCAGCCAGTCCCCACGGGTCTCGGACCACCGTGGCACAAGGCGATGTGCCGTCGCCAGTCTCTCGTGTTCGCGCTTTCCTGTCTCGATGTGCATCGTGCCCGGGTGGTGTGACACGAACCGGCGCGTCTTTCGCGTTTCGCGTACCGATCACCTCGCCCCGAAAGATTCGAGCACCGAGAGACCCCCTCGACGCCGGTTGAGATCTGCGCCCGATCTGTCGATTCAAAAAGGAGCAGAAACGAACGAAACGGAGTCTGCGAGCCATGACGGATCCGGAGCGGATCGAACCAGGCGCCGTCGACGATGCGCTCGATGAGTGGGACGAGTATTCCAGCGACGATGGGGCCGAGGACGAATACGAAGATTTTCTCGACTGGTTGAACGACCAAGCCTGAGGCTCCCGATCGATCGGGTGCCACGAGGCCGGCAGCCGAAGCTCGACGCCCGATGTGCTTTCACGACCCGCCGCGGCGGTTGATCTCGCCGTCGAAGTGAACTTCGTCCCCAATCC
>JADFIY010000194.1 GCA_022566415.1 Acidobacteriota bacterium | reverse complement strand
CATTCAACGTCGACACATCCGCCTCCGCGATGGCACGACGCACACTCATGGCAATCTCACTCCACATACCCCCAACACTGTCAGGGAAGACCCGCGACATGTGTCAGGGATGTGCTGCAACAGAACACCGGCGTATACGGGGTTGTCAGCCCTGGGTTCGCGTATCGCCGCGTCGCGATCGAAGAACACTCACCGTCAACTAGCCTTTCTCCGCATGGCAGCCCGTGTTCTCATCGCCAAACCCGGCCTCGACGGCCACGATCGCGGCGCCAAGGTGGTGGCGCGAGCCCTACGCGACGCCGGGTGTGAGGTCGTGTACTCCGGGCTCCACCAGACACCAGACCAGATCGCACGCACCGCCGTGGATGAGGATGTGGACGGAGTCGGCTTGTCGACCCTGTCTGGGGCGCACCTGACCCTTTTCCCCAGGGTGGTGGAGGCGCTCGCCGCCCACGGTGCGTCGGACATCGTGGTGTTCGGCGGCGGCATCATCCCGGACGAGGACATCGAGCCGTTGCGAAAGGCAGGCATTGCCGCCGTGTTCACGCCGGGCACTCCGCTGGGAGAGATCGAGCAGTGGGTGGCAGATAACCTCGGCGGTGGGAGCGGGTCCGAGTGAACATCCACGAGTATCAGGCAAAGGAGCTCTTCGCCGCCCGTGGCATCGCGGTGCCGTTGGGGCGGGTGGCAACCACCGTCGACGAGGCGGTAGCGGCGGTCCGCCCGCTGATCGAGGAGAGCGAAAACCCGGTCGTCGTGGTCAAGTCACAGATCCACGCCGGGGGGCGGGGCAAGGGCCGCTTCAAGGAGCATCCGGATGTCAGCGGCGTCAACGTCGTCACCGACGGGATCGACGGCGGCATCGAGGCCGCCGAGGCGCGGGTCGGGGAGTTGGCCGAGCAGATGCTGGGTTCGACGCTGGTGACGATCCAGACTGGCGCAGACGGCAAGCAGGTCAATCGTCTCTACATCGAGCAGGGCATAGACATCGACCGCGAGCTCTACCTGTCGGTGCTCCTCGACCGGGCCACGTCGCGCAACATCGTGATGGCCTCCACCGAGGGTGGCACCGAGATCGAAGAAGTTGCAGCCAACACTCCGGAGAAGATCATCACCGAGGAGATCGACCCCGGGTTTGGCCTGCTGCCGTTCCAGGCACGGTCGATCGCTTACGGCCTGGGGTTCGAAGGCGATACCTTGAAGAGCGGTGTCAAGTTCCTCCAGGGCCTCGCCCGAGCGGCAGTTGAGCTTGATACCGACCTCGTCGAGATCAACCCGCTCGTGGTCACCATCGATGGGGAGGTGATGGCACTCGACGGGAAGGTCGCGTTCGACGCCAACGCCCTGTACCGGCACCCTTCGATCGCGGCGCTTCGAGATGTCACCGAGGAGGATCCCGCCGAGCTCGAGGCCAAGGAGCATGGGCTGTCGTTCGTCAAGCTGGACGGAGATATCGGGTGCATGGTCAACGGGGCCGGGCTGGCCATGGCCACGATGGACATCATCAAGACCGTCGGCGGTGAGCCCGCCAACTTCCTCGACGTCGGTGGTGGTGCGGACAAGGGCCAGATCGCCGCCGCTTTCAAGATCATCACCGCCGATCCCAACGTGAAGGGCATCTTCGTCAACATCTTCGGCGGGATCATGCGTTGCGACACCATCGCCGAGGGGGTGGTTGCCGCCGTCGAAGAGGTCGGGCTCGAGGTGCCGCTGGTGGTGCGGCTGGAGGGAACCAACGTGGAGCTTGGCAAGCAAATCCTCGATGAGTCAGGCCTGGACCTGGTGAGCGCCACCGACATGAAAGACGGCGCCGAGAAGATCCTGGAGCTGACATGAGCGTTCTGGTCGGTAAGGACACCAAGGTGCTGATCCAGGGGATGGGCAAGACGGGCAGATTCCACACCGACACCGCGATCGCCTACGGGACCAACATGGTGGGGGCGGTACACCCGAGCCGGGCCGGCGAGACCGAGGTCTTCGAAGGAGAGACCGACCACTCCGGCGTTCCAGGGCGCGATGACACCTATCGGGTCGAGCTCCCCATCTTCCGCACCGTCGCCGCCGCGGTCGAAGCGACCGGCGCCGACGCCTCTGTCGTGTACGTCCCGCCGCCGTTCGCCGCCGACGCCATCATGGAAGCTGCCGATGCCGAGGTGCCGTTGGTGGTGACGATCACCGAGGGGATCCCGGTTGCCGACATGGTGCGGGCGAAGCGATATCTGGAGGGCAAGCCCACCCGCCTGGTGGGACCGAATTGCCCCGGCGTGATCACTCCAGAGGAATGCAAAATCGGGATCATGCCCGGTTACATCCATACCCCCGGGCGGATCGGCGTGGTGAGCAGGTCGGGGACCCTCACCTACGAGGCGGTGTACCAGTTGACGCTCAATGGGCTTGGGCAAACGACCGCGATCGGAATCGGCGGAGATCCGGTGAACGGCACCGACTTCGTCGACAGCCTCGCCATGTTCAACACCGACCCCGCCACCGATGGGGTGCTGATGATCGGCGAGATCGGCGGCACCGCCGAGGAAGAGGCGGCGGCGTGGATCGAGGCCAACATGACCAAGCCGGTAGCCGGGTTCATCGCAGGGACATCGGCTCCACCGGGGAGGCGCATGGGCCACGCCGGGGCCATCATCTCCGCCGGGATGGGCACAGCGGATGCAAAGATCACCGCGCTGGAGAGTGCCGGGGTCGTCATCGCCCCCACCCCGACCGACATGGGCGCCGCGACGCTGGAGGCGCTTGGCCCGTCGTAGCGTCGCACCTGCATACAGACCGCCCTGAACCCGTGTACGCACGAGCGACGGATAGAGGTTGGTGCGTGCTTTGAGAGCGCGCACCGATCGGTGACCGGTCGTCTCGACAGAAGTGGAGCTATTTTCCCGCTCTTGCCGCGGCGGGCCGCTCGGGCCACGGCGCCGCAAATGGCCGTGCCGACAGAGACCGGATCGCGCCTCATTTGTGGAGCCTGTAATGCGTCGTTTGTGAACAGGCCGCTACATACGGCGTGCAGGCACCACGGTTGAGTGCTGGGGAGGTGAGGCGAGGGGACCCCGATCATCCCCCTCGTCCGTAGGCCTTGCGGTACGTGTCGCATTGGCGGGGAGGGGTGGTGTCGCCGGCCGGTAGATTCGCGCGATCGCCATCTGGCAGGCGGCTCGAGGGAGTCTCGGGCTACAAATCGTTCGGCACCGCGGGGAAACGGGACCGGCGACGTAACATCCCGGTCGGATGTCCACCTCGCGTTGCCCCATCGCCGTCCTCGTTTCCGGAAGCGGGAGCAACCTGCAGGCCATCATCGACGCCGCTGAGGACCCGGGCTACGGCGCCAGGGTGGCGGTGGTGATCTCCGATCGGCCCGACGTCAAGGCCCTGGACCGCGCCGCCACCGCGGGTATCCCGGCCGAGGTCGTGGATTGGAGTGACTACGAGTCACGGGATCAGTTCAGCCTCGCCATTTGCGATGTCGCAGACCGCCACAAAGCCAAAGCGCTCATCCTGGCCGGGTTCATGCGCGTGCTGGCGCCGGTCGCCATCGATCGCTTCCCCAACCGGATCATCAACATCCACCCCGCCTTGCTGCCATCGTTCCCTGGCGCCCACGCCGTTCGGGAAAGTCTCGCCCACGGCGTCGTCATTACCGGCGTCACCGTGCATTTTGTCGACGAACGGGTCGATCACGGCCCGATCATCTATCAGGAACCGGTCCCGGTCCTTGCCGACGACGACGAGGGAACGCTGCACGCCCGCATCCGGGAGATCGAGCATCGCGTGTACCCGCGGGTGGTCGACGCCCTGTCCCGTGGGGAGTTGGTCGTCGAAGGCCGACGCGTGGTCTGGGAGGGTCAATGACGACCGTTCCGGTCAACCGCGCACTCATCTCGGTATCCGACAAGACCGGCCTCGTCGACTTCGCCGAGCGTTTGAGCGCCGCCGGTGTTGAGATTGTCTCCTCAGGAGGCACGGCGCGCCATCTCAGCGAGGCCGGCATTTCGGTGACGAGTGTTGCCGACGTCACCGCCGCTCCCGAGATGCTTGGCGGGCGGGTCAAGACGCTCCATCCCAACATCCACGGTGGGATCCTCGCCGATCTCGGTGATGAACAGCACCTTGGTGATCTCGAGGCCCGAGGGATCGATCCCTTCCAGCTCGTCGTGGTCAACCTGTATCCGTTCGAGGAGAGCGTCGCCGGCGAGGCAAGCGATGCCGAAGCGATTGAGCAGATCGACATCGGCGGTCCCAC
>JADFIY010000193.1 GCA_022566415.1 Acidobacteriota bacterium | reverse complement strand
AGATCGGGTCGGCCTGCTGTGCTCGAACCGCCTCGAACACGTGGAAACGGTGTTCGCCATCATGTCCCTGGGCGCCGTGTGGGTGCCTCTCAACGACCGCCTGACGGCGGTCGAGCTCGGCTTCATCGTCGACGACGCCGAATGCACGACCATGATGTACAGCGACAACCTGGCCGGCGTCGCCGAGGAGATGCATGACGCGCTCGGCGGCGTCGAGAAAGGTTTCGCCATCACTTACGTCCCTTGTGGCCGAGGTAGCGACGGCACGGGTGGCGGCGGCGCCGAGGCGGTCGATCGTCTCCCGATACTCGCCGAGGACATCGAGGGTATGCGCCACCGAGTCGGCGCGGAATGTGCCAGAGATGTCGACTCCCCGGCCCAGGCCGGTAACGACGTAGCGGCGCTCGAGGTCACGTCCCTCGCCATCGACGACGAGCAGCCGCACCGTGTTCGTCCCGATGTCGACCGCGGCGCGGATCACCGGCCGGGCAGTGCCGGCTCGACCCATTCCGGGTTGCGCACAACCACGCCTTCGACATCGGCCGCGCACATGACGGTGCAGTTGAGGGGTTCTACGCGCGACGCGACCCAGGTTCCGATCGGGTTGTCGTTTCCTGCGGCATGATCGGCATAATGCGCGTGCAAGCATTTCACCCCAGCCTGGGAGCCGCCGACCCCGCCCGACGGGCGTGGTCCTTGGTGGTCGTCGGCGATGAGGGCGTCGCGGTCATCGCCGTAGCGCGCCATCGCCCGGTCGTGGGCCGCAGCAAAATCAGGATCGGCGCGGATCAGCGCTTCAGCTTCCTGCACTCCTCCATCGGCCTCGACTCGTCCTATCCGGCGCACCGCCAGCGGGCAGGTCAGCCAGGACGACGTGGGGAACGGTGTCCCATCGTCGAGGAACGGAGGTACCGAGATCACGACGGGGAGCCCGAGTGGGCACCTGAGCCTCACGTCGACGACAGAGCGCGGCGTGCGCTCGATCTGCGCCGCGACCACCGCCACGTCATCCATGGTCGCGCAGGTCACTCCCGGTGATCCAGTCCCACATCTGCACCCACCAGGGCCGATGCGCCTCTTCCACCGGAGCCACCTCGACAGCGTCCGCGGTCTCTGCACCCGGCGGAGACACGATGACATAACCCGTCTCACCCGGTCGAACCAGGCCGTATTGGTCGCGGGCGACGCGCTCGATCTCGGCCTCCGTGCCCAGGGCGGTGATGTCCTCCTCGAGCTTGCGGTTCTCGTCTTCGAGCGCTGCCAGCTGCTGACGGCTTTCCTCGACCGCCCTGCGCTGGTCGATCAGTTGACGGAAAGGAAACACCCCAGAAACGGTGAGCGCCAGCGCGCTCAGCAGGACCACGGCCAACACCCAGCCCCAGCGTTGTTTGCGGGGAGTCGCCGAGGTGTCTCGCTCCAGGGTGCTGGTCATGGCGTCGCCTGGAATGGTCGCCACCCGGCATAGCGGGCATCCTGGTCGAGATCGTCCTCGATCCGCAGCAATTCGTTGTACTTGGCGGTACGTTCTCCGCGGCCCGGAGCTCCCGTCTTTATCTGGCCGGCATTGGTTGCCACCGCCAGATGGGCGATGAATGGATCCTCGGTCTCGCCGGAACGATGGCTGACCATCCTCCCGTACCCGTTGACCGCGGCGGTGCTCATTGTGTGCATCGTCTCGGAAAGGGAGCCGATCTGATTCACCTTGATGAGGATGGCGTTTGCCACGTTCTGGCTGATAGCGCGCTTTAGCAGCTCCTCGTTGGTGACCAACAGGTCGTCACCGACGAGCTGGATTTGTTTACCCAGGCGCTCGGTCAGCAACCGCCAGCCATCCCAGTCGGCCTCGTCGAGCCCGTCCTCGATCGACACGATCGGGTAGTCGGCCACCAGGCCTGCGAGGTGATCGACCATCTCCTCCGAGGTGAGCTCCGAGCCCGATAGCGTATATCGGCCTCCGTCGTGTAGTTCGCTGGCGGCGACGTCGAGGGCGAGCGCTACGTCCTTGCCCGCCTCGTATCCCGCCTCTGCGACGGCTTCGAGGATGGCGTCGAGCACCGCCCGGTCGTTTGGCAGGTCCGGGGCAAAGCCGCCCTCGTCGCCGACGTTGGTGGTGAGGCCTGTCCCGGCAAGCACCTTCTTCAGAGCGTGGTAGATCTCGGCACCGGCCCGCAGCGCCTCCCGGTAGGAGGGCAGTCCGCCTGGCACGATCATGAATTCCTGCACATCGACCGAGTTTGCCGCGTGGGCCCCCCCGTTCACGACGTTGAAGCAGGGAACCGGCAGGACCCGACCCTCGACTCCGCCGAGGTACCGGTACAGGGGCAGGCCAACCGATGCGGCAGCCGCGCGCGCCGTGGCCAACGACACCGCCAGGATGGCGTTGGCTCCCAATTCGGCCTTGTTGGGCGTTCCGTCCAGGTCGATCATCACCTGATCGATGTGTTCCTGGCGCGTGGCATCGAGGCCGAACAGGGCCGGAGCGATCCTGTCGTTGACGTTGGCCACGGCAGTCAGCACACCCAGGCCTCGATAGCGATCGCCGCCGTCGCGCAGCTCCACCGCCTCGAGAGCGCCGGTCGAAGCTCCCGACGGAACCATGGCCCAGCCGGCCGAACCGTCGCCGAGTTGCACCTCGGCCTCGACCGTCGGATTGCCTCGCGAGTCGAGCACCTCTCGCGCGGTGATGGTTTCAATGAAGCTCATTCACGGGTGAGCGTAAACAGGAGTGGGGTTTCTGAGTGGTAACGAGACACAGTTCCCAGTTTCCAGTTCCCAGTTCAACTGGTCCAGTTTCCAGTTTCCGGTTCCCAGCTCCCGGTTTTGCCGGACGCCGGGGGCCGGAGGCCGCTCGTATCACGGTTCTGGCCTTGCGACTTGCGACTCGCGACTCGCAACTGCTTTCGCTTCTTGCCACAGTCCTTCCAGCTCTTCGAGCGACAGGTCGCGTAGGCGCTGGTGTCGATCCTTGGCAAGCCGCTCGACCACCCTGAAGCGATCGATGAATTTGTCGTTGGCACGGGCCAATGCGATGTCAGGGTCGACATCGAGGTGCCTGGCGAGGTTGACCACCGAGAATAGGAGGTCACCAAGCTCGTCGGTCGCCGCCTCGCGATCGCCGGCAACCTCCGCGAGCTCGGCCAGTTCTTCTTCGACCTTGGTGAACACCGGCGCCGCCTCCGGCCAGTCGAAGCCCACTGCGGCGGCCCGACTCTGGACCTTGTCCGCCCTTGCCATCCCGGGCAGCACCGAAGGGATGTCGTCCATCAGCGAATCTCTGCGCTTCTCAACACGCTTGATCTCTTCCCAGTTGCCGACAACCTCACCGGCGTCGGCGACCACGACGTCACCGAACACGTGAGGATGCCGGTTGACGATCTTCCTCCTTATGCCTTCTGCGACTTCGTCGAAGTCGAAGGCGCCGGCTTCTCGCGCCATGGTCGAATGGAACACGATCTGGATGAGCAGATCGCCAAGCTCCTCTTCCAGTTCGGCATAGGCACCGAAATCAGCCTCGCCGCCCGGCGCCGCCGCGGGGAGCTTGGCGATGGCGTCGACGGTCTCATAGGTCTCCTCGACCAGATGGCTGACCAGGGTGTGGTGCGTCTGCTCAGCATCCCAAGGACACTCGAGACGGAGGATCCGGTTGGTTGCCACCAGACCAAGCACGCCTACCGCCGCCGCGGGTACAAACAGGCTGGTCCGCGGCCCGAACCCACCTTTGGCCAGCTCTGAGAGAGCGACGACTCGGGTCGAGCCGTCGGCATCGCCGACCCGGTCGATGATGGTGATCTGGTAGTCATCGGGAAGAGTGCGGCCGAGGCTCAGCGCCACATCGCCGGCCACCAGTTGTGTGTCGATCTGGGCGATGAGCGCCGGCAGATGCATGGGCAGCGGGTCAGGGAGCGATCGTGCGTCGAGGATCTGCAGACCGTCGTTGATCGGATCAATGCCGACCGCAGCGCAGGCCAGGTCGATGAAGGACTCGCCGGGGCGAACCTCGCACAGGATCTGTGCCGCCGCCGCTCGGGCGACGATCAGAGGAACCGTCCGCTCCCCTACCACCGCCGAGCCAGGCACGGCGAACACCACAGGGCCGGAGCGTGCTGCGTCGAGGACCCTGGCAGCGATAGCGTCGTACACATCATCGAACTCGGGCCCCTGCTGATAGAGATCGTCGCAGGTGGTGATTTCCCTTCTCGCGGCCAGCTCAGATGCGGCCGGGTGCTCGGCGGTCCTCACGATGACCTGCGCTCGTT
>JADFIY010000192.1 GCA_022566415.1 Acidobacteriota bacterium | reverse complement strand
AATCGCGTACGAATAGGACCCGCTCCACGGGTCCTATTCGTCAGTCGTCAGTCGTCAGCAAGAAAGCGGCGAACGATTAGGTGCCAGGCTGCCCTAGGCGGTCGATCTTCGCCATCATGTTGATGAACTCAACACAGGCGAGCCTGGCGTTGAACATGTTGTCCTTGTCGAGCAGCTCGTCGATGTAGGAGCGAAGGATCTGGCAAGTTCGTGACCGGTTGCCGCGTCGGAGGGCAGCTAGGGCTGCAATGGGCTTGTTCCGCGACCGAGAGCGGTCGGGAACGTCGACGCGGGCCGAGTCGTCGAAGAACTGCTCGGCTTTGTCGTACTTGCTTTGAAACGACGCCGAGAAACCGAGCATGGTCAGAGTGAACTTCAGGCAAGGTGGTGGGCCCCGGGCCCGATACCGGTCGGCGACATTGACAAGTCTCATCGTCGTGCCCGTCACAGCTGTCAGTAGGGTTCCCGGAGTCGAAGTATCTCCCTGCTCGCAGGCAGCAATTTCGGTGCTGAGGTCCGTGGCCTCCACGCAGATCACCCAGTCTGAGCGATATCGCCCCGTTCCGGGAGTGCGCGAGAACGGCACCTCGGAGTGCGGTTCCACCGGCCATGTGTAGCTCGGCGGTGGACACCATGCTTCGCTGCGCATGGTTGTTCGCCTACCCGTCGCCCTCGATTGGAGCTGTTCGGTTCGGGGGCGGAGGCAGGTCCGGATGGTCAGGCGGAACCCCACCGAGGGTTTCAGCAACGGTGACCAGTTCATCGACGGTGGCACCATCAACGTTGGCTGTCAGGTACACCCTGACACCAGGCGCCGCCTCCCATGAGAGGGAACTTGTGCCGCCGCCCTCAAGCGAATAGATGGCGACAGTGTCGCCAACCGTGGTGAAGCGGAAGGCTTCGATCCAGACTGCCGAGGTGGAGTATGGAATGTACGGCTGTCGCCAAACCTGGACGCTGAAGTCTGGTCCTTCCACGTTCCAAACGACATGGTTGACAACTTCGGCGATCACTGGTGCGGAATGCACCACCTCGATGGTTGTAGGGGGTGGGGAGAGCTCGACTTGCCCGGTGACGGCGTCGGCGGTCATCTGTCCGACTAGCCCTTGGAGGGTAGGGATGTCGAGCCCGGAGGCTTCGATCCACACCGGGAGACCGTCGATCACGCCAACCATTTCGACCCTATTGGGGAGTTGTCGTATCCCGAATCCGTCTTCCTCGACGAACGGGATCGGGCCGGCTTCGATTGGTTGTAGCTCTGCGGACCACAGTTCTGTGGACAGTTGGGCTGCAAACTCTGCCAATTCGTTTTCGGATGGTTCCACGTCGAAGCAGTAGCCCCTACCGCGAGAGTCTCCGTAGCAGAAGAGTTCGGTGTCGGCGATGCCGCTGGGGTATGGCGACGGCTCTGCGGTTTGGAATTCGACCCACACGACGATCACAGCGTCGGCGGCAGTTCGCTGCTCATCGGTGAAGTTCACCGCAACCAGAGCCGGGGGACGGTTACAGGCCGGTCCGTAGTCCACTGCCCAGCCCCGATCCATCTCCGTGGCCGGCAGGTAGCGGATCTCGTCTGGTACGTCGGCCCCGGTGAGGAACTGGTCCGACTCTGGGTCCTGTGGTTCAAATGGCGGGCACACCCAGGAGGCACCCGGCGGCGGGTCGATGTCAGACACGTCAGCGGGCAACACCGGAGCCGGGTCAGCGGCCGTGGTGGCCGTCGACTGTGGTGTCGGTGCTGCAGTTTCGCTGCCGCCGATCAGGAACGGGAGAGACCCGACCGCCACCAGGACCGCCAGCGCTGCCGCCGCGGCCACCAACCATCCTCTCCTTCGACTGGTCGCAAGAGAGTGTTCTAGCGCGACAGGCGCGTCGAGGAGGGGAGCCTCGGGGGCATCAGCAACGATCAGCTCGAAGGCGTCCCGGATCAGTTGCACCTCATTCATGGTCATAGCTGCTCCCTGCTCACTCGCCAGTCGCGGCGGAGGCGGAGTCGAGCGTCGTGGAGATACCATTTGACAGTTCCCGGCGCACACCCCATCAGCTCCGCGGCTTCAGCCACCGACAGGTCCGCGTAATACACCAAGTAGGCGGCTGCTCGTTGCCGCATCGGCAAGCGACGCAGCGCTTCGATCACTTCTGGTAGCGGGTCGGGGGCTTGTTCGACATGGTCGTCCCGAACCAGTCGCCGCACCGACCGTGACTCGTTGAGCACCGCCCGAAACAGATACGCCTCAGGATCATCCAGCGAACCAAGACTGCCCATGCGCAAGACCCTCACCAGCACCGTCGACAACACATCTTCGGCGTCGTCAGGTCCCACCAACGCCGTGGCATACCTCACCAGCTCGCCTCGATACTTCGCATAGATGTCAGCGTCCAAACCGCTCTCCACACCATGATCACGCCCGGGACGCCGATTCGGTTGGGTGCTTTCTCCCGAACCAATCATGAGGCACTAAGGGTTATCCCGCATGGAGGCGACATCAGGGAAGGCTGACGTAGCAGCGGGTGCTGGCGCAAATGGAGGAGATGGCGTGGTTTGGCACACCTTGAGCGTACGGGAACAGCCTATTTGCCCTCAGGGGCCTGAAACCGCACGCACGACCCTACCCGCACCGATCACCCAATCGGGAGCCGCAATAGTCCGATCAGGAAGTGCTCGTGAACGGCACTTATGTGGGTAATCGTGTCAAGGGATTTCGGGATATGTGGGTAATCGAGGGTCACGGGGCGGCTTGTTGGTTGCGGTCGGTCGTCGGGGTCTGGTCGTACAATTCTGGGTCATGGCGACAACGCGAAGCGCAGACGTGGGACCGCCGACTCGGCCAGTAGCGGTTCCGGAGGACCTCGAGGACCCCTCGATCGCGAAGGCGAGGGGTCGCGTCGTACTGCCTCCTCACGTCTGTTGGAGCGGACGGGCCGATTACGACCTTTCGGATCGGCGGGATCGGATCAGTGCCTACGAGCGGGTGCTGACCGAAGGGACCGACGACGATGTGCGTTACTTCATCGACATCGACCAACTCGTCGATCTATGGGATGAGCTAGTGCTGTCTCCTCACGTTCGAGCCGCATGGGATGGGTGGTTGCGTGGCCGCGGTCGCCTGGCGTAAAGGATGCTCAGCCTCTCCAGGAGAGGCTGAGGGTTCTGCGGGTTGACAGCTCGGCGTGTCCCCGCGAGTGTTGGTGGTGGCAGTGGGCTCGGAGCAATGACTTCACCGAAGAGCTGGCATCTGAGGGTGTAAGCCGGTCACGCTGGAAGGTCCTCACGGACCGAAGGTGACGTCCCTCCTTGTCTTCTCCGGGTCCGCTGTCGCGCACCTCACAATCCGATGGCCAGACCGCGCTCGGGGTCTCGGCTACGCGCCTGCCGCTCTGCGATCAGCTCCTCGGCGCGCCGTTTCAGGTCAGAGAGGTCATCTTCATCACCACCACCGGGGGTGGCGAGATCCCGATAGCCGCCGAGTTGATCTCGACGGGCGATGGCGGGTTGGTCGATCCAGTCTCGGGTGACAGCCCGGGTGAGCACGTCGAGGGCGGTCTGGTTGTCTTCGGTGACGACGAAGGCGTGGTTGCTGTCTCGTCCTCGGGTCATTGGGGTGTAGACGCCGCGGCTGTCGGTGGGGGTGTCGATGAGGAGGAGGGCGGTGTCGACGGTGCGGCCTTGGGTGGCGTGGCTGGTCTGGGCGTAGCCGAGCTGGACGTGCTCGGCTACATAGGTGGCGGGGAGCCGGATCGTGCCGGTACGCCCGGTGAGGCTGATGCTCGTATCGGGGTGGATGGTGGTGAGGGTCCAATGGTCGCGGTTCTTCACCATCAATCCTTGGCTGGTGCGGAGCGTGCGGTTGTTGCGGCGGGTCACCACCTCGTCCCCGACCAGCATCCACTGTTCACCCACTGGGCGTCCTGTGGCGACGTCGAGCTCACCGGAGGTGATGCGGGTGTGTTGGGCGAGCCGGTTGAGCCGGGCCACGGTGTCGGTGTTGTTAGCCATCAGTGCCACTGTTTCGCCGTATCGGCGGGCTTGGTGCCAGGCGTTGATGATGTCGGCTTCCATCTCATCTTGGGTACCGCCGTGGATCCGTCCCCGCTGCTCGTATTCGCCAAGGACGGTCGGGTCGCCGCCGCGGAGCCGGAGACTGGCGGTGCGTTCCCACCGGTGGCGGAACCGGTGGACCTGGTCGAGCTCGATGGCGCCGTAGCTGTCGACGAGGTGGGCGAACATGCCGCCGCGTCCGACGGCGGAGAACTGGCGCGGGTCGCCGA
>JADFIY010000191.1 GCA_022566415.1 Acidobacteriota bacterium | reverse complement strand
TCGAGCTTGGCCCGATCATTTCCATCGCTGAGGGCGACGGGGTGGGCGACTTTCGTATACCGGTCGCCGATCCTTGCGATACCGAATCGTTCGACGAGGGCGAGTTCGGGACGGGTTTCGCACCGTTCGATGCCGAACCCCAGGTCGAGATCGAAGCCAGCCTCGGTGTGACGTATGCGCTCGCCGGGGTAGCCACCACGGTGCCCGGTATCACCGTGGTCGGGAAAGGCCAACTGACCGTCGCAGCTGACGAGGCTTATGTTGTGGTCGCCTTTGAGTCGTTCGGCGAGTTTGGTCCCGAACAGATCTCGGCCGAGGACCGTTCAGCGGTCATCGACGCACTGACCGCGCTCGGCTACGAGGAAGACGACATCGACATCGCTAACCAGCCGTTCTCCGGCCTTCAGGTGGTCCAGGTCGAGATCGCGGCCGGCGAGCTGAGCGGCGCCGGCGACGTAATCGTCGACGCTATCGAGGGAGTGTTTGGGCGTTCGGACCTGTCCGGGGCGACGTTCACACACTCGGATTGCGAAGGGCTCCTCGCTACGGCCCGCAGCGAGGCGCTCAACGCTGCCGTCGCTAGAGCAACTGCACTTGCCAGTGTGGCTGGTGTGTCGCTAGAAGGGATCCAAGCGATCAGCGAACTCGACGCCTCGCCATTCTCTCCGGTCCAGGTAGACCCGTGCGACGAGGATGCACCCCTCGACATCTACTCCACCGGGCTGGCCACCTTCGAAGCCGAACCCGAGATGACCCTCCGCTCTGCAGTCCAAGTGACCATGGCCATAAAGGCGTCTCAGTAGGCCAACGGATGAAACGCGTCGGTTTGGTGAATCCAACAGCAAGGATCACCGAGCCATTCGGCGCAGACATCCTCAGTGACCAGTTCGAGCGCACAACGCGCCACAGGAGCCAACCGGGGCTCGAATCCCGAGAGGGTTGGCTGGGAGATCCGCCTGCCGCCTGAGTGCAGCAAACTGCCCGCTGATCCATCGCCCCTGACTCGAGCAGAGAAAGCGAACCAGATTGGCGCAGTCGTCGGGTTGCCCGACTCGCGGTTGAAGATTTCGGCGAAGGACCGACCCTTCAACGTCGGATGAGATCCAACCCGTGTCCGTCGCGCCAGGGTTGACGACGTTTGCCGTCACGCCTATCTCGGCGAGGCTCACAGCAGCGGGGATCCGATCCACCGCGCCCTTGCTTGCCCCATATGGCAGATTTCCCGCGGTGTCGTTATGGGCGCCCGTTGCCTGTCTGCTTTCCTCTCCGATCAACGACGATCAGGACGAGGCAGGATGGAGGCCGCCACGGGTTGGGGAGCGACGAACTCAGACGATCTTGCGCTCCGTCGCCCATCGGGTGAGCTCATGCCTGCTCGAGAGCTGCAACTTGCGCAACACCGCAGAAACATGCGACTCGACCGTCTTGACCGAGATGGACAACCGTGTTGCAACCTGCTTGTAGCTGTAGCCGCGCGCAATCTGCCGAAGCACTTCCTGCTCCCGCGGGGTGAGCTGGTCCAGGTCGGGGTCGTGCTCCACCGGCATGGTCTCTGTGAAGGCATCGAGGACGAAGCCGGCGAGGCGGGGCGAGAACACCGCGTCGTCTGTCGCTATCCGATCGATCGCTGCAGCCAGGTCTACCGGCGAGATCGACTTGGTGACGTACCCGCGTGCGCCACCCCTGATCATGGCAATCACGTCTTCCGGTGCGTCGGAGACCGATAGGGCAAGAAGACGTACCTCGGGGTTGGTCTCGGTGATGTTCTTGACCACGGTGACGCCCCCGCCTCCTGGCATATGGACATCGACGAGGACCACGTCTGGTCTCGCCTTCCTGATCGCATCGATCGCTTGGTCGACGTCGGTCGCCCAACCGACGACATCGAATCGGTCGTCGAGCTCGGCGCGGACACCGCTCAGGAAGAGCTCGTGGTCGTCCACGAGGAAGACAGAGATCGTCATGTCCCCTCGCCTTTCATGCGGAGATGAACCTCGGTCCCTTCGCCCAGTGTGCTGTTGATCTCAGCGGATCCACGATGCCGCTGAATCCTGCCAACGATCGACTCGCTGATACCCAGCCGCTCCTCCGGCACCTCATCGACGTCAAACCCTGAGCCCTGGTCGCTGATCCATACGTCGATGGTCTCGTCGGTGGCCTCCGCATACACCGAGACCCGATCGGCCCCAGAATGCCTCACCGCGTTGGTCATTGCCTCGGTGGCAGCCTGGACCAGCGCCGCGCCGCGAGGTCCGATGGCGCGATCACCCACCACAACCACCTCGACCGGGACATCATGATCGGCTTCGATCCGCGATGCGGCGGTCTGCAGCGCCGCCTCCAGCGAGGCGTCGGAGGTTTCGCCACTGGTGTAGAGCCAGGAGCGCAACTCGCGCTCCTGGGCACGGGCCAGCGTGACCATTTTCTTCGAGTCGGTGCTGCGTTGGATCAGTGCCAGGGTTTGCAGCACCGAGTCGTGGAGGTGGGCAGCGACCTCTGCTCGTTCTTCCGAGCGGATGCGCTCCCGCCTCTCGGCAGTCAGATCCCCGACCAACCGCCACACCCATGGGCCAAATACCATCAGGAAACCGATCGCAGTCAATGCCACGGCGATCGCCGCCGGGCCAAGGGCGCTGAAGGCGTCCACTGCCGTGAACAGCACGAGCGCTCCGGCGAACATGAGCAGCCCCCCGACGATCACGCGCCTTCGCGACGGCCGTGTTGGGGCATCGCTTCCCGCAATCTGCGTCAGTGCCGTCTGGTAGTCGTAGTTGCCGCGGTCCCAGATCGCAGCGACACCAAACGAGACCAGCGCCACCGGCCACACGACCACGTCGCCAAACCAGAGCCCAATCACATCGAGAAACAACAAGACGCCGATGAAGGCGAGGGCGAGACCGGCGAGCTGACGGCCGCCGATCGGCTGCGCCGGCGGGGGAGGTTCGGTGGTGCGGTCGTCGGGAAGAAGCGCCCAGCCGACACCGTAGAGGACTATTCCGATCCCGCCGGCAAACGCAAGCACGACGAATGCAGCGCGGGTATACACGGGGGCGATACCCAGCCGGAGCGCGGCCCCGGAGGCGACCCCGGCGACGACGCGGTCGTCTGTCCGACGGACGACCGCGGGGCCGCGTCGGGAAGGGTCATCGCCAATATTCTCGATTGCCGCCGGCGATTCCATAGCCACCCCGCGATGTTGTCACGGATGGGATATCCGGACAACCCGTGACCGCCCTAACGGACCCCCGATGTCTCGGGGTCTGCATAGGGGCATACCTGATTCACCGGAGCGCCCCGCCCATGCATGATGGCGGCATCATGAGTGATATCAACACACCGACGAATGCAATGACCAACACCACAGCCAACCAGAACCGTCTCCAGCGAAGCCGCGAGCAGCGGATCGTCGCCGGCGTGGCCGGCGGCCTCGGCGAACGGTTCGGCCTGAACCCATGGTGGTTCCGTGCCGGCTTCATCGTGCTCAGTGCGTTCGGTGGCCTCGGTTTGGCGCTGTACGCAGTCGGCTGGCTGTTGATCCCGGAGGCCGGTCAGCTCGACTCGATCGCTACCCAATGGATCGGAAGAGCCGACGGCAGCGATGCCTCCACGTGGATCGGAGCGGGCCTGCTGGCTCTCGCCGGCCTGATCGTGCTCGGATGGATCGGCGTCTTCGATAGCGCCGTGTTCTGGGCAGCCCTTCTCATCATCATTGGAGTGATGCTGTATCGGGGTGATCTCAAGATCGGCTCGGGCAATCGTCGGGTTCCGACCGATCCTGACCCGCCCCCGTCGGGATCCGAGACCGACTCACCGGAGGCCGGCCAGGATGAGACCGGTGACGCAGATGCAATCGAGGGTGGCGGCGATGAGCCGCCACCCTCGGCGCGCCAAGAGCTCGCGCCCGAGCCAGCGTCTCCACCGTCGCCGAAAAAGCCGCGCTCGATCGTCGGCAGGCTGACCTTCGGGGCTGTGCTGCTCGTGATCGGTGCGATGGCCCTCGCCGAGGCGTTGGGTTGGATCGATCCGTCGTTCGCCGACTACGTGGCGGCGACCATCGGGGTGATCGGCGCCGGGCTGCTCGCTGGTATCGTCTGGGGCCGATCGATCGCCCTTGTCGTCGTCGGCGTGCTCCTGCTCCCGCTGTTGTTTTTCTCCCGCTTCGTGCCGCTCAACTTGAGCGGCGGATTTGGAGAGCTTCGGTACGCACCGTCCATTGTCAGTCAGGTGCAGCCGGAGTATCGGCTGGCGGCGGGCGAGCTTCGCCTCGACCTCAGC
>JADFIY010000190.1 GCA_022566415.1 Acidobacteriota bacterium | reverse complement strand
TGGAGAGGTCGCCGAAGCGCGTTCCAGGTCCTCGATCACGGCGGAAACGGTGTCTTTGCTCGTCGGGATCGGGCAGCAGCCCAGGTCGAAGTCGGTGTCGTAGTCGCTCTTGATGTCGGTCATTGTGATGTCCTTTCAGTTGGAGGAGTAGTCGAAGCTGCTCCAGGTCTCGGGGTCGAGCATCAAAATCACGTGATCGCCTGCCATATCGGCCATCGCTCGTCCCATTGGGCGATACGCCTCGCCGAGGTACGAGACGGTGACGTTTTCGACAAACTCGTGGTGGTCGATGGCATCGGCCTCGACGAAGGTCGCAGAGCCGCGAATGGTCACGCCCTTGTATGGCCACTCCTCTGTGTCGACGGTGAGGGCGAATCGGGGGTGGTTGGCCAGGTTCCTCGCCTTCTTGTATCCGGCCATGGTGTGCACCAGGATCCGATCGTCGTCGACCCGGAACCAGACCGGTGCCACGTGCGGATCCTGCTCGGATGTCATCGTGGCCAGACGCCCGATCCTCGGTTGCTCGGCGAGGAAAGCAAACAGATCTTCGCGGGTCCAGGTGGTCATCGGGTAGTCTCCATTCATCGAGATTCTTCGATGGGAATAAACCATCGACATTCGTCGATTTATTCCCTATGAAGGAAACCAAAGTGTCAAAAACCCGACAGATCGCATGTACGTGCACAACGGAGACTGCGTGCTGTGTGGCGCTGCAAACACAACCGATCGACGAAACCATCAGCGCCGATCTCTCCGCAGGGTTCAAGGCGCTGGGTGATTTGCACCGGGTGGCCGTGATCCACCTGCTGTCCGCCGCTCCCGGACCAGTCTGCGTTGTCGACATCGAGCGCCACCTTCCGCTCAGCCAGTCCACAGTGAGCTATCACCTCAAGACCCTCGTCGACGCCGGCCTGTTGGACCGGGAGCGGCGTGGCCGATGGAGCTACTACACGCTCCGGCCCGACCGGCTCGCCGAGCTGTCGGCTGCCCTCGACCGGTACCGCAGCGTGCTCGCCGCAACCGGCTCTTGACCTTCAACCGGCTTGAAGGCGTACCTTGGGGTGACAACACCACCGGCGTGAGGTGAGGATGGACGAGCGAGCATTGGTTCGGAGGTCGCAGCTCCGGTTCGCCGTCGTCGTGCTCGGTGTGCTGATCGTCGGCGTTGCCGGGTATCTTGGATTTGTCGCCTTCGCCGGCTCGGAGCGAGGCCCGGCAACCGGGGTGATGGTCCTTGGCGCCCTTACCGGGTTTGCCGCCTTCTTCTCCCCGTGCTCCTTTCCCCTGTTGTTGACCTTCCTGGTGACGAGGTCGACCGAGTCGAGGGCGGAAGCGGCTTTGAGCGCACTCCGGGTCGGCGCCGGTGCCGCCGTGCTGCTTGGCGTCCTTGCCGTCATCATTGCCGGCGGTGGCGCCGCCCTTGCCTCCGTCGTCGAGTTCGATAGCGTTTCGGGGCGAGTCTTCCGTCTGGCGATCGGGCTGGTGTTGATTGCGCTCGGCCTCCGCCAGGCCCACCTTTTCGGTGTTCGGATGCGATGGATCGACCGCGTGGCGAGTTCGGCGAGCCGGATGTTCGACTCCTCGAATGTGTCGGGCCGGGCTCGGGGTGACGTCGCCTACGGCTTCGGTTACCTGCTGGCGGGGTTTGGGTGAACCGGACCGCTGCTTGCCGGTCTGGCAGGCTACTCCCTCACCGTCTCCAGCCCCCAGGTGATTGCTGCGTTCGCCACCGCGGCATTGGTCTTCGCCACGTTGCTGTTCACCGCGGCGGTGGTGGTGTCGTCGGTGAGCTCCGATGCGCTCCGGCCGATACGCATGACCGGAACCGCGGTACGCCGATGGAGCGGGTATGTGTTGATCGGCGTCGGGGCTTGGTTCATCGTGCTCGCCATCGTGCCGAGCCCGATATTGGGGTCTTGACCTTCAACCGGCTCGAAGGTTTAGTGTTGGCATCGGAGGAGGTAACCCATGCGCATCGGTGAAGCTGCCGCGAAGGCCGGCGTCGAGGCGTCGGCGATCCGTTTCTACGAGGGAAGCGGGGTGCTACCGGAGCCGGAGCGAACCGACTCCGGGTACCGCGTCTATCACGACGACCAGGTCGACCTGATCAGGTTCGTGAAACGAGCACGCAGCCTCGGTATCCCGCTCGACGACGTCCGCCAGATCGTGGACCTCCGTACCCAGGGACATGCCCCCTGCGATGTGGTGAGGACCGTGATCGCCCGCGAGGCCACCGACATCGAGACCCGCATCACCGAACTGCAGGGTTTGCGTCAAGAGCTGTTGCGGTTACAGGCCCTGGCCGACGAAGTGACAGACGACTGGCCCGCAGGGTCGTGCGTGTGCCACATCGTCGAATCGAGCGTTTCGAAAAACTGAACCAAGGAGGAGACATGGAGATCACGTTGCAGTACTTCGAAGACTGCGCCAACTGGCAGACCACCGACCGATATCTGAAGACGTTGATCGACGAGCACGGCCTCGACGCCGAGGTTCGTTATCAGCTCATCGACACTCCGGAAGCCGCCGCCGAGCAAGGGTTCCGGGGGTCACCGACCGTGCTCGTCGATGGGACCGACCCCTTCGCCGATCGCGACACGCCAATCGGACTCGCCTGCCGGATCTATCAAACCGAGGCCGGACCTGCCGGATCCCCCTCCCTTGCTCAGCTCCGGCAGGCACTCCATGCCGGCTCGCCGGGGATCTGACGCCATGGTGACTTCTATCGACCGCACCGAACTGCAGAGTCTCATCGACGAAGAGAACGCCCAGGTCATCGATGTCCTCCCGGAGCGGGAATACACCGAGTCGCATATCCCAGGTGCGATCAGCATTCCCCTGCGGCGCCTCGACACCGAGACGGTGTCGGTGCTCGCCCGTGACAAGCCCGTGGTGGTGTATTGACACGACGGGCTGTGAGACATGTCTCCGCGAGCCGCGTGCCGGCTCGAGCGCCTCGGATTCGAACGGGTTTACGACTATGTGCTCGGCCTCGCCGACTGGAGGGCGGGCGGCTTCCCTACCGAAGGCACCGCTCCTCGAGTGCAGCGGGTGTCCGACGCCACCCGCCCCGATGTCCCGACCTGCGATATCGACGATCTGCTTGGAGAGGTACGCCGCCGCACCTACGACGCCGGATGGGACGAATGCATCGTCATCGACTGCGACGGCATCGTGGTCGGGCGGCTCCGCAACCCAGCCTGGGAGGCGGACGATGCGGTGAGCGTCGAGGAGCTGATGGAGTCGGGGCCAACCACGGTCCGGCCCGACGGCCTGCTCCAGCATCTCGTCGATCGCATGTCCAAACGAGACACCAAACTCGTCGTCGTCACCACACCGCAGGGAAATCTCGTCGGCGTCGTGCTGCGCGAGGAGGCCGAACGCCTGCTCACCGGGGAACCAGCCGAACAGATTTGGCGAGACTGCGAGGGTTGCCCCGGCCAGTGGGTCCTGAAGATCTGACATTCCACCGGGTTCCACCACAATCCTATTCCTATTTGTGGGTTGAATCGTGGGCATGGAGTTTGGAGGACGATGCGAAAGGTTAATAAATTTACGGCGGTTGGCGTGGCGCGTAAATCGAAGCCTGGCCGCTATGGTGACGGTAACGGGTTGTGGCTACAAGTGACGGCGGCGGGGACAAAGAGCTGGATATTTCGTTACATGCTCCACGGCAAGGCGCGCCAGATGGGCCTTGGGCCGGTGCATACCATTTCACTGGCCGAGGCCCGGGATGAGGCGACCCAATGCCGGAAAGTTTTGCTGGCCGGCGAGGATCCGATCGATGCCCGGCATTCCCGCCGCCTGGCGGCGCGGGTCGATGCGGCGCGGGGGATCACGTTCAAGGAATGCGCGGAAAAATACATTGCTGCCCATGAGGCCGGTTGGCGCAACGATAAGCACCGGGCGCAGTGGAAATCCACCCTCAAGACTTATGTCTACCCGACGCTCGGGGACCTGTCGATCGCCGCGATCGATACAGCCCTGGTCTTAAAGGTCATTGAGCCGATTTGGACGGCGAAGCCGGAAACGGCAGCGCGGGTCCGCGGCCGAATCGAGGCCGTGGTGGATTGGGCGAAGGCGCGGGAGTTTCGCAACGGCGAGAACCCGGCGCGATGGCGCGGGCACTTGGACAAGCTGCTGCCGCCCCGCCGGAAAGTCGCCCGCGTTCGCCATCACGCGGCCCTGCCTTTCGCGGACCTTCCGGACTTCATGGCCGATCTCCGAAAGCTGGACGGCGTGAGCCCGCTGGCGCTCGAATTCGCAATCCTGACGGCGGCCCGGACGGGCGAAACAA
>JADFIY010000029.1 GCA_022566415.1 Acidobacteriota bacterium | reverse complement strand
CGAACAGTGACGGGTTCATCGCGGCGTGGAGCTCGCGGGCCATACGATCCCGTTCCTCAGCAAGCACCATCGTCCTGCTCGCCTCGAACAAGGCGGCATTCTCGATCGCCACCGCGGCATGTGCCGCCAACAGGGTGATGCGGTCCTCGTCCTCGGCGCTGAACGAGCCTCCGTCTTGCTTGTCCGTGAGGTAGAACGCTCCGATCACCCGACCTCGTGCCACGATCGGCACACCCAGGAACGACCGCATCTTCGGATGCTCTCGAGGCCACCAGCCCCGAAAACGCGGATCCTGGGTGATGTCCCGCGTCCGGTACGGATCCGGGTCGGTGAGCATCGCTGCCAGGAGGCCATGGGTGCGTGGAAGCGGACCCATTCCCTCGACAAGCTCGTCGCTCATGCCAACCGTGATGAAGCGAGCAAACGTGTCACCCTCGGCGTCAGGGACACCGACCGCAGCGTACGTTGCCTCCGCGAGGTCCTGGGCGGCCGTCACCAGCTTGTTGAGAACCCGCTCGAGTGACGCATCGGCGGTGATCGCCGCAACGGCATCGCTAACGGCCGCTAGCACCCGGGCAGCGGCTTCCCCGTCGATATCAGCTGGCGTAGCCACCCGCCGAGCGTACCGGACCGAGCCGAGCGTCAACGCCGACCCGACACCGGACTCGGGTCTCGAATATCGCCTTGACTCCTGATCTGCCTTGACACGACAGAGGTCACTGGCTCGATCCCAATAGCGGGCCGCAGGTGATCGCAAACGATCGCGCATTCGAATGCCCACTCCAACACTGCCCTGTTGCTTCTGGACCGATCGGTCCTATAGTCCAAAGCGTGTCGATAGGCCGACCGGTCGAATACAGCTCGGAGCAGGTGCTCGACCTTGCCATGGGGCTGTTTTGGCGCAAAGGCTACGAGGCGACGTCGCTGCAGGATCTCGTGGGAGCGATGGGTCTGTCGCGCAGCAGCTTCTACCAGGCCTTCGGCAGTAAACACCAGCTGTTCCTCACCTGTCTCGAGCGATACGAGGAAGCGACCGCTCTCGATTTGATCACGCGCCTGGATGGTGCCACGACCGGGCGGGAGTTCATCGAGGACACATTGCTGTGGGCGATCGAGGAGGTCATCGAGGGGGCCGATCCCAAAGGCTGCCTCGTGGTCAACACCGCCAATGAGCTTGCACAGCGGGACAAGGAGGTGGCGGCGCAGGTGTCTCGAGGCTTCGACCAATACCGAGCGATTTTCATAGCGGCGGCAAAACGTGGACAAGAGGACGACAGCGTCCGCAGCGACAAGGAGGCGACCCTTGTCGCCGACTACTTGGTGACGAGCATGAGCGGCCTGCGGACGATGGTCAAGGCTGGCACAGACCTCGAAGTGCTTCGAGGCATAGTGGCGATGGTGATGAGCGCTCTGTAGCGCCGTCGGCTCGCTGGGAGGAAGGACAGTGTCCGTTCCGAATATCGAGAAAGAACAAGGAGAAAAAGAATGTCCGTTTCGTTAGTCGAGAGAGAACAGGCAGACGACCTCACCATCGACTTCTACAACGATGCCGAGGGCCGGTTCGAGATGCTGCTGAACATCTTCAAGGTAATGGGGCACGTCCCAAAGCTGGGCCGGATATTTACCGACTCGGTGATGGAGATGCTCCAGGACGGCGAGCTCGAGTGGAAGACCAAAGAGCTGTTGATCCTCAAGGCGACGGTCCGCAATGACTGCCAGTATTGCGTCGTGCAGCACGAGGCGGTGTCGCAGCGGCTCGGTGTCTCGGCGGAGAAGATCGCCGACCTCGATGGCGACATCTACCAGACGAGCGATCTCTTCACTGAGAAAGAACGGGCTTTGCTGGATCTGACTGTCCAGATCGGCGTCGACGCCAACGGCATTTCGAAGAGCCTATGGGACCGGTTGGATGCCGAGTTCACCCAGCCACAGATCGTCGAAGCGATCTATGTGATCACGCAGTACATCGCAATCAGCAAGTTCGGTGATGCCCTCGGCGTAGAGCTCGAGCCTGTGTTCCTGGGTGGCGAGCCAATCCTTCACGTCGATCACCACGGGTAGCGTCTGACGTCGGACATGATACGCGAGGCAGCCGGATCCCGACCATCGAGATTCTCTCGGGGTCCGGCTGAGCCTTTTACGTCCGGACCAGGTCACTGGTTCTCGGCTGGCTAGCTCCCTTGACGGTGAGATCGTGCACCCCCGCCTTTGGGACAGCCCAAAGGCGCTGTGGGAAATAGGCCGTCTCCTCAGACCTTGATCACCGGTATCACCAATTGAGAGGTTTGCACGCGCCAGCAAAGTCGGCGTGTGCTGCTGGCGTCAGCCACCAGATCCTTCGAGCAACCGCCCACCCGCCGGGCAGTTGCGTCCCAGGATGCGAATAGGGCGCGATTTGTTGAGAAATGACACAAGTCGATGAGCATCAATGAGTGCCAGAACCCTTGTCCGCGGGAGCGTCGGCTATCGCGTCCAGGCCGGGTCGGCCGAGTCGGCGGCTGGCTGGCTCCCGAGGAAGCCGTCGTTTTGGGCCGGCGAATCATCTGCCACCTCCTGGCCTGCTCCCTCGTCGAAGCTCCAGTGGCCAACAAGGCCAGAGGCCGAAGGGTCGACCCCATCCTCGACGACAGCTCTGATCTCCGTCCCGGACAGGCTTCTGTCCCACATGGCGGCGTCGTCGATGTCACCTTCGAAGAACCAAGTCGGCGGTTCGATGCCATCGGGAGGCGGGCCGATGACTCCATGGGTCGCGCCGATGCTGAGGAACTGATGGTTGTCGGCTGATGGGACTCCGGTGTCTTGGCACCGTGCCCGCTCCTCACCGTCGATGTAGAAGACGAGGGTCCCCGTCGCGTCTCGCGTCACCGCTACGTGGTGCCACTCTCCATCGGCGACGAACATGTCGCCTGACGTGCACTCGCCCTGAGGCACGCAGTTGTTTCCGGGGTAGCAATAGTTGTCCTCGTTGATCGCCTCGAGCATGACCTGCAGGTTGCCGTCGTTGGCGACGAAGAGCTGCCAGCTCAGGTTGTAGGAGTCGTTGTCTTCGCCTCGGGCGATGATGGCCGATCGTCGTGCCGGCGGTTCCGGGAGTCGGATCCATGCCGCGGCGGTGAAGACGTCAGTAGGAAATGACTCGTCCCAGGGAACAAGAACGCGGTCATCGATCCCATCGAAGGACAGGGAGAAGTCTTGGCCCGCGGTGGGCGCCGGTGTGGAGGTGGTAGCGGGCGTGGTGGTGGAGGTGGAAGTGTTCCTTGGCTGGGGAGACGTGACCGGCTCAGGGTCGGTGCATGCTGCGGCGAGAAGAACCGGGACGATGAGAGCGATCCAGGACCGGCGCATCATGCGGCCTCGATGACAAACTGGCCCATCATCCCGATGTCCTGGTGATCGAGGATGCGGCAGTGGTCCATGTACGTGGTCTGCGAGGATTCCGGGCGATCGAGGGGTGGGGGCGTCTCCACGATCAATGCTGCGATCGGGGTGGATTTCATCTCGAGCTGAGCGAGTTGTCGTCGTAGACCACGACGCCACCGACGAGCGTCAATGCCGCCGAGATGTCGTCGATCTCATCGTTGGGCACGTTCAGGAAGTCGGCGTCGAGGACCACCAGGTCGGCCAGCTTGCCGATCTCGATCGACCCTAGTTGGTCTTCTTCGACCGCGGTCCAGGCGCTCCCCATGGTGTACATCCGAAGTGCCTCGAGGCGTGTGATCTGCTGACCGTCATTGACCAACGAGCCCGAGATCGTCCGACCCGTGATCATGTGGTGGATGCCCTGCCACGGATCGAGCGGTCCGATGGCTCGCCCGTCGGAACCCGCGCCGGCCGTCACGCCGGCGTCGATGATGTCCCGGAAGGGCGCGCCCGTGCCGAAGGATCCGTAATAGGCGAAGTTGTGCACCCCCACGGCGACACCGAGGTCAGCCAAACGTGACAGCTGCGACGGCGACACCTCACTGGAGTGGTCCAACGACCAATGAAGATCGGCCAGTGGCGTCGTTGCGTTGACTCCCTCGAACGCGCTGATATGTGCTTCGTGCTCGGCGGATCGCAGTGAATGCTGCGCCAGCGGCCAGCCTCGTTTGGCAATCTCGGACCATCCCGCGGCGAAATCGGATGAGGTATCCCCGAACCCGCCAACCGAGAACTCGCCGACGCCGATCACACGCATCATGTCGTCGCCGTCGCCGACCCGCTCCAGGCCGGCTTCGACGGACTGGATCGTCGCCTCGATCGTGCCGAGCCCACCGTAGCGAAGGCGCATCCGCACCGTGAGGTCGCCGCCATCCCAGAGTCGGTATGCCATCTCGGCGTCGCCGGTGCTCGTCATGTCGATCACGGTGGTGATTCCCATCGAGTTGGCCCAGGTCATGTACTCCATCGCAGACCGTTCGGCGTCCGCGTTGCTCTGTTGGTCCTGCAGGATCTGGATGGCACGTGATGTCCGGCCGGTGTTGTCGACCGGGATGCTGCCGTCGGCAGCGATGGTGTCGAGCCCGTTCGATTCGAGGTGAGACTTCGCCAGCGAATTCACCGCCGACGGTCCGCTAAAAGAGGCTTGCAGGTAGACCGGATGGTCCGGCGCGACCGCGTCGAGCTCGGCGAGGGTCGGCAGAGCGAAGGCATTCATGGCGTAGCCACCAACAACTGTGATGTATTCGCCCTCTGGTACGGACTCAACCCGCGCCGCGATTCCGTCGAGGACGTCCTGGGTCGAACGGGCATCCTCGATCTGCGACAGGAAATGTCCGGGCCAAACCCAGTCCCGGGTGAAATGCACATGGGAATCGATAAGGCCGGGAACGACGGTTCGGCCTGCGAGATCGATCACACAGGCGCCCTCCGGCACCGTGATCGAGTCGCCAACCGCGCTGATGCGCGAGCCTTCGACCAAGACCGAAGAGACCTGCGAGTCCGTTGCGTCCACCGTGAGAACTACCCCGTTGATCAGGGCGATCGCCGTTGGATTGTCAAGACAAATCGCGTCGCCGTCCGCCGAATCAGCCTGGACGTCTTCGGGCGTCGTCGTGGTGGAGGTGGCAGGGTTCCCTGGTTCGGGAGGTTTGACCGGGTCAGGGTCGCTGCATGCTGCGGCGAGAAGAACCGGGACGATGACAGCGATCCAGGACCGGCGCATCACGCAGCCTCGATGACAAACTTTCCCGTCATCGCGACGTCCTCGCGCTCGAGGAAGTGGCACAGGTACATGGACGGCGGCTCGGGATCGGCGTAGTCGTGGAATCGTTTGGGGCTCATCGCGGTCCTTGTCGTTGGATCGGTACGTCTCGACAGGTTCAAGATAGAGCTCGAGGTTAAGAAGCCTCTGAGAAGACGCTGACAAGCCGATGAGAAGGTCTACTTCCGCAACAGCCACTCGCAAACGGCAACCCCGGTGATGAAATACTCGCGAGCGAATGGCCACAGAAGGACCACTTCGGGCCCCGACACAGCTGGCGGTCGTCCATACGGCGGAGGCGTTTAGCCCACAGGGTTTCAGGCGAGATTGCTGATCGGGACCGGAAGACTTGTCTTTTGTTCGATGAAATCGACGAAGTTGACGAAGGGGTCGAATCCGATGACATCCTGCGCATCGGCGACAAAGTTGGAGAGGGCGTTCACATCGTAGAAGTAGGGCATGCCGTCACGCGCATTGACCAGATACTCGACGCTGCCGAGGTCGGCGCCCGTTGCGGCAAGTAGCCGGCCGGCATCGCGAACCATCTCGTCCGGTGGCTGGTAGGCCTCGATGGCCAGCCCCCGGCCGGAGACGCCGTCGGCGATGCCTGGCAGCTCGCAATAGTCAGCCGGGCACAGGTTGAACGATCCCGGCACCAGCAGGAGGCGGATCGCATAGAGGAACGCGCCGTCCAGGAATTCGACACGGACGATTGCATCGCCTTGTGCCGGGAGATGCTCTTGGACCAGCGCCGTGTGATCCGGGCCGAACTCGAGCTCGCTTGAATCGGCCGCTTCACCGAGGTCCTTCGGATTGTCGAACGACATGATCCCGGCGCCGCTGCCACCGATGTTCGGCTTTACCAGCACCGGCCATTGCAGACCGTCCGCGGCCTCGACCGCATTCCCGGGATGAGTGATGACCCGTGCTCGCGGATGCCGGATCCCGAGCTCTGAAGCGAGCGTGATCTGACGCGCCTTGGAGATCTCGTAGCTGAATGCTTGGCGGCCGTTGATCACCGGCGTCCCGATGTCTTCGAGGTAGGCCAGGTAGTTCAGGGTGGAGAACACGGAAGACTCGTCGCCGCGCAGCCAAGCCGAAGGGCTCATCCGGTTCAGGACCACGCTGTACGGCAGAGACCTCACCACCGGGTCGTAGGAGAGCTGCGAAGCGTCGATCCGGTCGAACGGAATACCCCGTCGATCAAGCTCGTCGAACAGCGGCTCGAACCAAAGCGGGTGTTCGTACAAGATGCCTACGCGGACGTGGGGATTGGTTCGGTTCATGTCCTCTCCTCCTCGGTCTCAAGTCTCCTACCTGAACCTTTGTTCCCGCCTGGCCCGCCACAACAAGGACAAGCTCCGCCAACGCGATCGACGATTGCCGGTGCGTAATCACTGTTGTCGAATCAAGATGCGAAGCGCGGGCAGGGCCCGGAGCCTCGTTGACACCCAGGTATGATCGGAAAACCGAAGGAGTGGGGCGCATGACGAGCCTGGCCGAGCGTCATAGGACGTTCTTTGAACTTCACCAATCGGGTTGCTTCGTAGTTCCGAATCCCTGGGACTTGGGTTCGGCGCGGCTCATGGCCGCCTGCGGGGCGAAGGCACTGGCCACCACCAGCGCCGGCTTCGCGTTCACGCTAGGCCGTCCGGACATGGGGCACGTGACCCGCGACGAGGCTCTTCATCATGCCGAACAGATCGTCTCTGCGACACCGCTGCCGGTCACGGGCGATCTCGAAAACGGTTTCGGCGATGACCCCACCGACGTTGCCGAGACGGTGCGGCTTGCCCGCGAAGCAGGGCTTTCCGGCTGCTCCATCGAGGACACGAGAATGGTCGAGGGCAACCCGGCATACGAGTTCGATCTCGCGCTGGAGCGAATCGGGGCAGCCGCCGACGCCGCCAGCACGCTCGACGACCCCTTCGTGCTTTGCGCCCGTGCCGACGGACTGATCTACGAGAGCTACGGGATGGACGAGGCGATCCGGCGCATCCAGGCGTTCGCGAATGCCGGAGCCGATCTGCTCTATGTGCCGCTCCTTCCCGACATGGAAAGCCTGCAAACGGTTGTCGCCTCGGTGACGAAGCCGGTGAATGCGCTCGCAGCCGGCGCGTTGGCGCAGGTAACCGTGCCCCAACTCGCTGCGATGGGGGTGCGGCGCATTTCCGTTGGGGCGCAAATCGCTCGCCTCACCCATGCAGCGATACGCGACGCGACGAGGGCCATGCTGACCGAGGGCAGTTTCACCGCGTTCGCATCGGGCGCCAGCAGCACCGATATCGACGCAATGCTCACCAAAGGGGCGGACGGAAAGCAATAGACGGGGCACACCACCGACGGTGCCACGGACCGGTGCAGGTCATCATCATGGCGGCTCGACAAGAGTGCGGTGCTCGTTTGGCCTGTGCCTTTTCAGCTGCGAGATCTCAGGTAATCGATGACTTCTGATGCGTTCCGGTCGGGTGGGAACACGGGATAGAACACGCGAGATATGCGAGCCTCGTCGGCGATGAGGGTGACCCGCTTGTAGAGGGTCAAACCCTCGACGGTGAAGGTGGGGAGCCGCAACGGCTGCTCGATGAGCCGCAGAGCCGAGTCGTTGAGAAGCGGGAACGGGATATGCATCCTGTCGACGAACTCCCTCTGCTCTTCGATCGGCTGAGCGCTGAGGCCCCACACAGTCGCGTCCAGCGACTGGAGCTCAGCGTGGTGGTCACGAAACGCGCACGACTGTGGGGTGCATCCGCGGGCACCTGGGATCAGATCCCAATCCTCTGGAAGGGTCACTCCTGGTCCACCGGTTCGGGGGTGTACGTACAACACAAGCCAGCGTGAGGACACGTCGTGAAGTGAATGAACGGTGCCCGTGGTTGACAGCAGTTCGATCGGCGGTAGCTCCAACCCGTTGAGATGCTCACAAGCGCCATCGTCTACGGGCTCAGGGAGGTTGGCGGGAAGGTGGGTTGGATCTATCACGCCAGCCCCCTAGATCCATCCCCATTGAGTAAGAACGCCCATTGGCGTTCGCACACGGCCATCCCTTGGCCCTGCGACGGTGGAGGAACGGCTCCGCCTCGGCCGCGGGGCCCCGTCGATCAGCCGGATACTGGAGTGATGCGCACCAACGGCAGGTCGCGACCGGCCTCCTCTTGAAACTCGGCGAACACGGGCATTTGGGCGGTGAGCTCCTCCCAGTAAGCCCGCCGTGCCTCCGGCTCCATCGTGGTGGCGGTCGCCTCGTAGAAGTTGCTCATGTGCCGCACCCATACCTTGGAGTCGGCCTCGAGATTTCGATACCACTGCGGGTCGTCGGGTCGGCCGTTGTTGGAGCCGATCACTACGAGAGCGTCGCCATCGGGAAAGGACCCAAGGGGAACCCGTCGGATCTCGCCGCTCTTGCGGCCGGTCGTGTACAAAAGGATGAGCCTGTCCCCAGCCGGGTGGTCCACCTCGCGTCCATCGGAAGCCAGGTACTGCTGGATGTGAGTTTCCGCGTACTCGCTCGGGTTAACGCCGGCGGCGGCTTCGATGTCCATTGCTCTTCCCTCTGTGGCAGGCTGGCTGTCACCTTAACGGGTGCCCCGACGCTCCCGACGGCCCGTGTCATGCAGCGGCGGAGTGATCCTCGAGGTCGCGATATCCCCAACGGTTGCGTCTCGATGGATGAGATCGGTTTTTGGGCTGGCGACCCCGAGGGGCGGTTACATGGATCGGCGCCGCTTGGGTGGTCGATCTTGCCGAGCCTCGCCACGGTTCCGCGTCGTATGATCGTTGCTATGTCCCAGACGACGGTTGAGGCTGAGGGCCAGCCGGTCCTGTTGATGCTTGTCGATATCAGCGGCTATACGCGCTTCATGGTGTCGCATGACAAGGAGTTGCGGCATAGTTCGATGATCGTCGGTGCGTTGTTGGAGAGTCTCTTGGACCAGGTGGACGTGCCGTTGCGGGTGTCTCGTATCGAGGGCGACGCCCTGTTCCTGTACGCCGTCAAGAGCACTGACGAGGAGGTGTGGCGGCGGCAAAGCGCCGACCTCGTCGAGCGCCTGCTGGCCCTGTTTGACGTGTTTGCCGAGCGGCTGGTCGAGGTCGGGGCCTACAGCGTATGCAAGTGCGATGCCTGCGCTGAGGTCGGTGACCTCAAGCTCAAGATCATCGCCCATTCGGGAGAGGCATTGCTTACCAGTGTGGGGGAGTACCCGACCTTGTCTGGAGTCGATGTCATCACCGTGCACCGTCTTGCCAAAAACTCGGTGCCGGAAAACGAGTATGTGCTGATGACCGAAGCGGCCTATCGCGATCTTCCGCTCCCCGAGGGCGCCGTGGTGCGGGAGGGCTCAGAGGAGTACGACACCGGCACCTTCAAGACGTACACGTATCTGCCACAGGTCGAAGTGGACCTGGACGAGGAGACGATCCGGGAGCGGTTCTCCAACGACAACGCCGCGGTGCAGATCCTGCGCAACGAGATATCCCGAGAGTACACGGATGTGGCCACCGAGCCAGACCGCGGCTACCACTTCAACACAGGCCGGGCGGCGCTAGCGATGAACGGCTACGAGAAGGAGTGGATCGAGGGGATCCCCGATACGGTGATCGCCTCGTTCTCCGGTATGGGGAACCCGCTGGCGATGGAAATGCCTGCCGTCGGCGAGCACGTCGTGGACATCGGCTCGGGTGCCGGAGTGGATTCCATCATCGCCGCCCGCGCCGTTGGCTCGGCCGGCCGTGTGATCGGCGTTGATATGACCGAGCCCATGCTGGAGAAAGCCAATGCGGCAATGACCGAGCTCGGCTTGGAGCAGCTCGAGTACCGGCATGGCTACATGGAATCGCTCCCGATTCCCGATGGCTGGGCCGACCTCGTGATCTCCAACGGAGTGGTCAACTTGTCGCCCACCAAGGATCGGGTATTCGACGAGATCTTCAGGGTGCTCCGGCCCGGGGGTCGGCTCCAGATCGCCGATATCACCGTGGAAAAAGAGATCCCGGAGGGCGCCAAGCACGACATCGACCTCTGGACCAACTGAATAGCTGGGGCGCTGCTGGAAGCAGCGCTCGAGGCCACGGTCGTGGCCGCCGGATTCGAGGGATTCGAAGTCACCTGGCGCAAGAACGTTTTCGAAGGAGCGGTTCGCCCCAGCAAGGAAGTCGCCTACTTCGGTACCCGGGGGGTCAACTTTCGGGCCGATAAGCCGGAGGCCTAGACCCCTGGCGTCAAGGCGAGTCATTCGCGTGGGACTCAACAGGCTGAGTGCGATCGCGTTGAACACACGGACGCTGCTGAACTCAGAAACAGTCGCGAGAAGGTGAGGCCGGGGCGCCGTGGCTCGAAAGCTACGGTTGGGGCCGACCGGTCTGGCGGGCTCGGAGCGACGTGGCGCGACAACGGAGGGTGTTATGCCTGAGCAGGTTGATGTCGTTGTGTTGGGGGTTGGAACCGGAGGCGAGGATCTGGCGTTGTGCCTGGCCGAGGCAGGACTGGATGTCGTCGGCATCGAAGGATCCCTTCTCGGCGGTGAGTGTCCGTACTGGGCGTGCATCCCGTCGAAGATGATGATCCGGGCCGCAAATCTGCTTCAGGAGGCGCGACGCATCGACGGTATGGCCGGTCATGCCGAGGTGACCCCGGATTGGGCGCCGGTCGCTGCTCGTATTCGAGCGGAAGCCACCGGAGACTGGGACGACACCATTGCCGTCGGGCGCTTCCAAGGGAAGGGCGGCCGATTCGTGCGCGGTCGTGGAAGGCTCGTCGGTCCTAGGACCGTGACCGTTGGAGATGAGACGTTCACCGCAACCCGGGGCATCGTGATTGCTACCGGATCGAAACCATTCATCCCTCCGGTACCTGGCCTCGCCGAGGTCGACTACTGGACCACCCACGATGCCATCGCGGTCGACCAGCTGCCCGAGTCGCTGACCATTCTCGGAGGGGGAGCCGTTGGCTGTGAGCTGGGCCAGGTGTTCTCCCGATTCGGTGTCGACGTCTCTATCGTCGAAGGGCTCGATCGTTTACTGGCCCTCGAGGAACCAGAAGTGTCTGCGGTCATCGAATCAGTGTTCGAAGCCGAGGGCATCGCGCTGCATCTCGGGAGCCGCGCCGAACACGTCGAGGCCCGCGGCGAAGGCGTGTTGGTGGCGATGGACGACGGGACGGAAGTCACCGCAGACCGGCTGCTGGTGGCCACCGGTCGAATCGTTGATCTCAGTGACCTGGGCCTCGAAGCCGCAGGACTCGACCCCTCGTCTCGGTTCATCGAGGTCGACGACCGCCTGCGCGCCGCAGACGGCATCTGGGCAATAGGTGACGTGACGGGAAAGGCGATGTTCACGCATGTCGCCCTGTACCAGGCCTCGATCGTGGCCGCCGATGTCCTGGGCCTGGAGCCCGCTCCGGCCGACTACTCGGCATTGCCGCGGGTGACGTTCACCGATCCCGAGATCGGTTCGGTCGGCATGACCGAAGACGAAGCGCGAGAGGCAGGTATCGACGTCGCGGTCACCATCAAACAAGTACCGGCGACCTTCCGTGGCTGGATCCATGGCCCCGGCAACGAAGGCATCATCAAGCTGATCGCTGATCGGGCAGACGGCATCCTGGTCGGAGCCACCTCCATGGGGCCGCACGGCGGAGAGGTGCTCAGCATGTTGACCACGGCCATCCACGCCAAGGTGCCGCTGGCGACGCTGCAGCACATGATCTACCCCTATCCCACCTTTTACGGGGGAGTGGGCGAGACCTTGGGCGCCTACGCCAGAGGGATCGGCAAGGTGATGGACCCGGGTGCCACGCCCGAGGTCTTCGATATGGCGGGTTAGATCGGTGCCGCCAATCCAGCGCCAAAGAACACTTCAGGTCCAGGGATCTGGGTACATAGCGCCCCCGGGTTTAGACCGCACCGAACGGGACATGTGCGTTCTTCTGCTGCTGGTCAGGACAGTCGCCAGAAGCGGCTGGTCAAACCGAAACGGTCGAAGATAGCCTCGGCCTCAGCTGGGCTCGCAGGGACCCAGTCCTCGCTCATCCGGTCTTGGTACCAGATCACCGACAGGTCATATGCAGTCTGCACGTCCATCGTTGCACCTCGGACGTGGCCGGTTCGCGACAGCCAATCGTCGAGTTCGGCTTCCGACCGGAAGCATCGGATCGTCTGTCAGGTAAACGCGATGTCGTCCCAGAATTGTGACGCCGGGACCACGAAGTGGACAAGACCGCCCGGGGTGACTTCCCCATCAGCTACGGTCCACGCCGACTCGCCATCGTCACCTGATTTGGCAACGACCTCTCCATCTCCCAGCAGAGCCAGGATCCCGAACGCATCCCAGCCGCAGTTCGCCCACCACGCGCTGTTGCCAATTCTGCTCCGATAGTCAGTCGAGACGCCGGAGAAGGGATGGGCCATCACAACACGATCCTTCCCAGCCGAAAGAGTCAACCGGTGCTCGTCGGCGAGCCACAGGAACGACCTCGCTACCTCATCGGCTTCGAGCCCTGTCTCTTCCGCAACGTCACCGAGAGTCGGGCCCTCCAACCCAGCAACGAGAAGTCGAAAGACAGCCGCTCTCACGACCCGATCAACCGTGCCCATCGTCCAACTCTACGTACTGCGCCCGATACGGCGTCCGACCATATCGACAGATGTGAGCGGTGCCGATTGACTGGTGGGGTCGAAGATCGTGTAGGTGCTCGTAGATTGTTGGTGTGACCCAATCATTCGTTCCTCCCGAGTTCACCGTCCCAGTGACGTTCGAGGGCGATGGGTTTCGTCTCGAGCCGCTCGGATCTGAGCACAACGAGCTCGATCACGCAGCGTGGATGTCGAGTATCGATCACATCCACTCGACTCCCGGCTTCGAACAATCCAACTGGCCGAAACCAATGAGCCTCGACGCCAACCTGGCCGATCTGGAACGTCACGCTCGCGACTTCACCAATCGCGATGGGTTCACCTACTCCATCATCGACGGCGACGAAGTGATCGGCTGCGTCTACATCTATCCATCTCGCACTCGAGGCCACGACGCCACCGTCGTTTCTTGGGTGCGAGAGAGCAGATCCGACATGGACATCACAGTGTGGCGAGACCTGTCGGCCTGGCTGGCCACCCACTGGCCATTCACCAAGCTCGACTACGCCCCCGGGAGTAACACCGCGCAAACCCGCTCATGACGGCCGTGGTCTCTGGGGAGCTCGACGGTGTCTATAAGGGGATGGAGAAGCTGAGTTCGTGGCCGTCAGGGTCGGCCAGGTGGAAGTATCGCTCGCCCCATTCGGCATCCCGCGGCGGCGCTTCGGGTGATAGTCCGGCCCGGATGGCCTGTTCGTAGAGGGCATCCACATCGGAGACTTTGAGGATGAGTCGCCCCCACCATGACCAGTGCCTTCCGGCCGGTTGGGCGAGAAGGTTGAGGTAGCCGGCCCCCACAACAAAGCTGGTGAAGTTGGCTTCGGGTCCTCCGAAGTGGAGCTCGAACCCGAGCGATGTGTAGAACTCGAACGAGCGGGCCATATTGTGGGTCGCCAACGTGACGGCGCTGATCGCCTCTATGTTTGCTCGTCGATCGGAGTCATCGTTGCTCATAGCCCTGGACGCTACCGGGCGAACCGAGCCAACGACTCGCCACTGAGAACGGGGACAGCCAGAATTGGTGGCGTCGCGGATCGGTTGAGCTCGCCCAACGCGACAAACGCCAATCGAGAGGTTGCCGAACAGTTGCTATCAGCATCGTCCGATCTCGTTGGTGTTTGAGAACGGCACATTGGCGTGCATCCTTGCCGCGGCCCGCGGCCAGCCGCGCCGGCTCAAAGCGAGGATCAGTCGGGCGTCACCACGAGAACCTGGTCGCGGACGCGTACTCGTTCGTTCATCTTGACGCCGATGGAATGGCCCGCCTTTGCCGACTCAACCGTCTCCTGCTCGATTTGGATCGAGTCGACGGTCTGGGTGAAGTCCGAGGTATGCCCGAGGATATGGATCGTGTCGCCGACCTCGAGCTCGTCGGACAGTTCGATGCCGGCAACTTCCAGCCTGCCCCAATAGTGGCTCACGGTCCCGACAAGGTGTTCGGCCATGTCTGTCTCCTCCCGCCGGGTAGGACGCCAAGTATCGCAGCCCACATCACGCGGTGTGCTCATAAGGCTCGGATATCGAGGTGTACCAAACCGATACGCTGGCATGACATCGGTGAGCGCCACCAGGTCCTTCGAGCAACCGCCAGCATCCCGAGCGTGACACATCGTGCGCCTCTTCGGTCGCTGTCGCGACAGCAAAAGGAGCTACTTCTTCGTCGTAACGACGTCGTCGAGGGAGGCGGTGGCGATGGCCGCTCCGATGTCGGAAAAACCGTAGGGGAGTCTGCGGCCTCGACCACCTCGGATACGCCGATGTCGAACACCAGCGAAACGGTGCGATATCGAGCAAATCGTCCATTCGGTGGGAGTGGGTGGATGGGTGCAACCGCTCGACGGCCCGAGAATTCGGGAGCTCTTCGCGGTTGTTGTGCATCGTGGCCTCTTCCCAGTAGGGCGTCCCTCCCGTTAGCGTGAATCTGAACATGCTGACCAGGCGAATGGCAGTCCATGAAGTCCTTCGGTACGGTCCGGGCAACCCTGCGGACAGACGGTGCGGTCCATCCTGGTCGACTCCTGGGTCGGCTCACAGAGCTTCACAGGCTGGCTTTACTCATAGTGGCGCTCGCAGCTGTGGCTGTCGGCTGCTCCGGCGGTCAATCCGCAACCGACGCCACCAGCAACCCTGACGACTGGGAAGCAGTCCTCAACGCCGCGCGCGGCCAGACCATCGATCTCTACATGTGGGGCGGGAGTAGCGAGATCAACCGTTTTGTCGATCGCACCTACGGCCCGATCCTGGAGCAAGAGTTTGGGATCACCCTGAACCGGGTTCCGGTTGCAGACACCGTGGATGCAGTGAACAAGGTCCTGGCCGAACTGCAGGCTGGTCGGAACGAGGGCGGCTCTGTTGATCTGATTTGGATCAACGGCGAGAACTTCTACACACTTCGACAGGCGAATGCCTTGGTAGGGGATTGGGCTCTTCAGATACCCAACGCACGATTCGTGGACTGGGATTCGGTTGCCGTGAACCGGGACTTCGGCCTCGCCGTTGACGGCTCCGAGTCCCCATTGGGCAGCGCTCAGTTCCAGTTCGTGTACGACAGCGCCCGCATCGACGAGGACAGCCTGCCTCGCTCATACATTGAGCTAGGGGAGTGGATCGCGGCCCATCCTGGGCGGTTCACCTATCCAGCGCCGCCGGCCTTCCACGGCACGAGGTTCGTCAAGCAGGCGTTCTACGAGCTGACGGGTGGGGTGGACCCCTGGCTCGGTTCGTTCGATGAGACAGCGTTCGTCGAGGGTTCCGCCGGGCTGTGGGATTACCTCACTGAGATCAACCCCGACCTGTGGCGCTCGGGTCGGACTTTCCCGCCGGACATCGCCAGTCTGAACCGTCTGTTTGCCAACGGCGAAGTCGACTTCACATTCACACAGCTGCCCGGAGGCATCCAAGCCGAGATCGACGCCGGTGTTTTGCCGGCCACGGCCCGGCCGTTCGTCTTCGACACCGGGACCATTGGTGATTTCCACTACCTGGCGATACCAACCAATGCTGGCGACTCAGAAGCGGCGATGGTATTAGCCAACCTTGTGCTCACCCCCACATTGCAGGCCGCCAAGCTCGACCCCACCAACGGGTGGGGGGACGGGCTGGCCATCTCCCTCGACCTCGTCCAAGGCGAAGACCGTATTGCCTTGCAGCGAGTGATGGACAATCTGGCCGGTGCGGCCGTGTCGTTCGACCGGCTCGAAGCGGTTCGACTTCCTGAGGTGAACCAGGAGTACACGCTGAGATTGGAACACGACTGGGATGTCTTCATCCGGCAATCGCGGCTTGCGGGCTGAGCCAGAGCGCAGCGCGCCGCTTCTGATCCGCGACTACACGTGGCTCAAGCTGATGCCTGCCCTGGTGGTGATCGTGCCGCTGTTTGCGGCGGCGTTCGTGTTGGCGGTGATACAAAGTCTGGGTTACTTCCCGCTCATCGGGTTGCGGAGCTTCAACGTGGACGCCTACCGGTCGCTCTTCGGCAACGACGAGTTCTGGCTGTCGCTGCTGCTATCAACACGGATCGCTTTCATGGCCGCCTTACTGTCAACGGTGCTGGGTATCGCCATGGCGCTGGGGATTCGAGGGATCTGGCACGCAAGCAGGCGGTCGGCGTTCTTGTTCCAGTTCAGCCTTCCCATTCCGCACGTCATTGGTGCCCTAGCCATGGTTCACCTCCTCGGCCAGAGCGGTCTGATCGCTCGACTGGGGCACTCAATAGGGGTCATCGACGCCCCCAGTGAGTTCCCCGCTTTGGTGTACGACCCGTTTGCGCTGGGCATCGTCGCCGAGTTCGTGTGGAAGGACGCCCCTTTTGTCGCGATTGTGGCGCTCGGGGTGCTGGGAACAGTTGCCGAGAACTACGAGAGCGTGGCGGCGTCACTGGGTGCGTCGTCGTGGCAACGGTTACGTCATGTCACCTTGCCGCTGCTCGTACCCGCGGTGGCGCCGATCTCGGTGATAGTTTTCGCATTCGCTTTCGGCTCGTTTGAAGTGCCGCTGCTACTGGGCGAGAGCTTTCCGAGCGCCCTTCCGGTCCTCGCTTATCGGCTGCACACCAACGTCGACCTTGCGTTGCGCCCGGAAGCAATGGCCCTGGCAGTGGTCATGTCGCTTGTGGTGATGGCGGCGGCGGTCACCTATCTGACCTTGGTCCGCCGAGTCCTGCGGGGAGAACAAACGTGACGGCGACCCAGCGGACGGATCGGGCAGCGCCGCCTTCGCCCCCGACTTCGCCTTCGCCATTACGAAGGCCGAGTCGGCCGCGACGGCTTCGACAGTCTGTGGGCGGTCGGATCGTTGTGGCCCTGATCGTGGCCACAATCCTGCTTCCGCTCGTTCCCTTGGTCATACAATCGTTCACCCGCGGCTACGTCTTCCCACAGCTTGTCCCCGCCGAGTGGAGCACCCGTGCGTGGAGCATTGTGCTCGCCACGGATGGAGGCACCTGGAAAGCCCTGGGGTGGAGCGTTGCTGTAGCCGCGACGGTCACCGCCCTGGCGCTGCTGGTGGCGGTGCCGGCCGGAAGAGTGCTCGGTCTGCGAACCTTCCGCGGCAGACGGGTACTCGAGTTTCTCGTGCTGACGCCACTGCTGGTGCCGGCGGTTGCCGTTGGGATCGGCCTCGACATCACGTTCATTCGCTTGGGTCTCTCTGGGACCTTCTGGGGAGTCGTGCTCGTCCACCTCATCCCAGCCGCGCCATACGCCGTACTCATCCTGGCTGGGGTGTTTGCGAACTACAACGAAGATCTCGAGGTACAAGCACGGACGCTCGGCGCCGGTCCCCTGAACGTTTTGCGGCATGTGACGATGCCAGCCATCATGCCGGGTCTGATCGTCGCTGGGTTCTTTGCCTTCATCGTGTCGTGGAGCCAGTACGTTCTCACGCTCCAGATCGGTGGAGGGAAGGTACTTACGCTTCCCGTCCTTCTCGTGTCGACGGCCAGCGGCGGTGATGTGGCCATCACCGGTGCGCTCACGATTGTGTACGCACTGCCTGTACTGGCATTATTGGTGGTGACCTCCCATCACGTCGTCCGAGCCGGGCTGGGGGTGACGGGCACATGACGACTCGCGTCGACCTGGTGGGCCTGACGAAGCACTTCGGATCGGTGCACCCGGTCGAGGACTTCTCGCTCGCAATCCAGCCCGGCCGCGTCACGGCGCTGCTCGGTCCTTCCGGGAGCGGGAAGACAACACTGCTCAAGATGATTGCAGGCGTGCTCCGACCTACCTCGGGTGACATCCTGTTCGACGGCGAGTCCGTCGTTGACCTGCCTGCGCCCGAGCGTGATGCCCCGATGGTGTTCCACAACGCTTTGCTGTTTCCCCAACTGACGGTCGAGGACAATGTCGGGTTCGGCCTGCGCATGCGCAAGACGCCCCCAGCCGAGCGCAGCGGTCGCGTAGCAGAAATGCTCGAGCTGGTGGGTCTTCACGACCTGAGGACCCGGCGCCCCGAGCAGCTCTCCGGTGGCCAGCAGCAGCGCGTTGCCCTCGCTCGGGCGCTGGTGGTCTCGCCCAGATTGCTCCTGTTGGATGAGCCGCTCGCCAACCTCGATCCCGACCTCCGCAACGAGATGCGTGAGCTCCTGCTCTCCGTACAGCGCAGCCTCGGGCTCACCATGCTTCTCGTCACCCACGATCAGGAGGACGCAATCGTCGTCGCCGACCATGTGGCGTTGATTCGAGACGGGAGCCTGGTTCAAGAGGGCGTCGCACGCGATTTCTTCGAGCGCCCCGCCTCAGCATGGGTCGCCATGTTTTTCGGCGCCGGCAACCTCATCCCCGGAGAGCGGACGAACAATGAAGTCGTGACCCCGCTGGGCCGGCTGCGGGTGATAGCTGAATCGCCGGCATCGGGTCCCGTGTTGGTGACCATCCGCCCAGAGGCTGTGGTACTCGACGCCGTGGAGGGCCAGGCGAACACCTTCGAGGGCACGGTCATCGCCGCCGAGTTCCGGGGCAACCATATCCGGATGCAGCTCACGGCTGGAGGCCTCAATCTGGAGGCGACGGCCCCGGTCGACGACGCGAAGGGCCATGCCGTTGGCGACACCGTCCGCGTCGCCCTGCCACCCGACAAGCTGTGGTCGCTCCCCGCCGAGTAGAGGCGGGACCAATGCCGCGTTCTCGAGGAACCGCGCCGGTCTCCACCCGGTCGAGATCGATCGATAACTAGTCCCTTATGCAAGTTATCGATCGATTCACGCCCAGTTAACGCACTCTTATCCCCTCATAGCCAATGATGGGTTACCTTGATCGAGTGGGCCAGGGGTGATAGGTGTGAATCGCGGTCAGGATGGTTGCGTAGGTGGGCGGCCAGTCTCGAGGGTGACCTATCGCGCTTGTTGACGATCGGCCAGGGTTTGAGCCAGGATCTAGTTCGACTGGATTGATCCCGCGCGCATGGTTGGGTATCAAGCGCCTCTGGGAGGGCCGCGAGCCGCTCCACGACCTCGAACGGCGTCAGGTCATCAGCCGATTGTTTCCCCAAGGAGTGTCGCGCCGCCAGTTCTTCACTCGGTTCGCTTCGCTGATGATGCTGTCGACGGCGATCGCCGTGCTTGGGATCTTGGCCGACTCGACGGCGGTGGTGATCGGGGCCATGCTGGTCGCCCCGCTCATGTTCCCGGTTCTCGGCGCCGCGGCAGCCATTGTTATGGGGTGGCCGCTTCGCATCATCCGCCGGGTTCTGCTCGTGGCCGT
>JADFIY010000189.1 GCA_022566415.1 Acidobacteriota bacterium | reverse complement strand
TCGGCCGCCACGCACCATGGCAATCACCATCTCCTGGATCTGGACGAGTTGGTCGCCGTCCACCTTGTCGCTGAGCTTGCCCTCCAACATGGCACGGATCTCATCGTCGGACCTGGCGGCCAGCTTCCGTCGCTGCCCGACAACGAGCAACGCGGCTACACCAAACGCAGCGATGACAACCACCAGCAGGATCTTGAGCAGCTTCATCGGTTCCCTTTGTCGGCAGGAGCGGATGGTATCAAACGGCCCGACCCGCTACCCAAGCTGCTGCGTGACGAAATGCGAAAGGGGCCGAGGCGTACGCCCCGACCCCTCCCTCAGTTCTTCTTGCGATTTGCGACCGGCGACTCGTTCAGCGATGTCGCCACACGATGCGACCCTTGGTTGGGTCGTACGCGGACACCTCCACCTCGACCTTGTCTCCGGCAATGATCCGGATCCCTCGGCCACGCCGCATCTTTCCCGATGCTCTGGCGATGATCTCGAGGCCGGAGTCGAGCTGGACACGGAACTCTGCGTTCCTCAGTGTCTCGACGATCGTCCCCTGAGTACGGAAGGTGTCGTCGCCTCGTGCCATCGAGGTTGCTACCTGCGCGGCCTGGCCTCGTTGACGGTGAGGGCGCGGCCATCGATCTCGTAGCCGTTGAGCTCCTCGATCGCCTTCTTTGCCTCTCCCGCATCGGGCATCTCGACGAAGCCAAATCCGCGGGAGCGGCCTGTCTCACGATCGTTGATCACTGCGGCGGAGTCGATCGCTCCATACTCTCCGAAGATTTGCTCGAGTTCGGAGCTCGACGCTGAGAACGGAAGGTTCCCTACGAAGATGTTCATACTTGCTATGCCTCCTATGGCATTCCGACGGGCCACGTTGGCCCGCCATTCGGCCGGGTTCATCAACCTACATCGAACCAGCCGAAGCCACTCGAGCGAGGGACGTCCCTAAGCGCCGGGAAGAGTAGTGGGATTCTCGGCCTGGTGACGACACAATTCATTGCCGCCCGTGCCAGCATGGAGAACAGATGCACCGCCATGCCGACGACCTCGACCGAACCAGGGCGGCGATCGTAGCCAGTGACCTGGTGCCTACGGTATCGGCGTTGCTGACCGAAGACATCGCGCTCGCACTGCCATTCGAGGATCTCGCCGGCTTCAAGACGCTTCTGAAACGATTCTTTTCCGATGCCACCTGGACGGACGAGAACGACTCGGCCCTGGCTGCGCTGGTGACGCCGCATGTCGGCGAGGGCTGGTGGGAGCACGATCTCGGTGGAGGAATCACAATGAGCTATGGGATTCAGGATGGGCGGTTCATCCTCACCGCCACCGGCGGTTCCGGAAATGCGCCGTCGCTCTTCGACCGGGCCTTCGATGGGCCGGTGACACCCGAGGCGACGCCACATCCCCGCAAGGTCAGGTTTGCCATCGGGGGCACGCCTTCGCCGGGCGAGTGGTACCGGAGGGGCGACCCCATCGAGGATCACCGGCTGACCCGGTTCTTCGCCGAACCCGACGTGACCGACGTGATGGTGGCGGGGGACTTCGTCACCATCGGCATCGACCGGTCGTGGGAGGACCGCCTCGAGCCACTCCTGGCGCTCGTCACCGAGTTGTACGGGGGCGATGACTCCATTGTTGCGCCGCAGCGGACAAGGGCAGAGCTGCTCAGCGAAGCCGGAAACGCCACCCCCGCCGTGGCCGCCGAGCTCCATCTGCTCGACCCTGATCACGACAAGCATCGGGCGCGGCTGGAGGCTGCCCTCGATGACGAGTCCTCGGCCGTTCGCCGTATCGCGGTTGCGATCCTTTCCGAGTCGAGTGATATCGCTTCCAGGAACTCTGCGATCGACCGAGGGCTCGCCGACGGGTCGCTGCTGGTCCGGCGCACCGCGCTCGACGTCGCCGGTGACACCGGCGACGAGGAGTTTCGGCCGGCATTCGACAAGGCCGCGGTGAATGATCCCGATGCGTGGAGCCGTTGGCGGGCGGTCAAGGCCATCGGCGCCATCGGCGTCGGATCAAGCCACCGTGTGATCGAGTCGGCGCTCGATGACAGCGAGTTCCGGGTCCGCTTCGAAGCGGAACGGGTGCTCAGAGTCCAGAGCCAGGAGTCATGAGTCGAGAGCAAAACCGCACAGCTCGGCCGGCCTCATCCGAGGCCGGCCTTGCTGCTGAGGGCGCGGCACTGATTTCTACGCTGTGATTGCCTTGTCGGGGAGGGGGGCGATGCGAGCTGCGAGTTTCACTATGCGTAGCCCCCTCCATCACCGGCTCCGCCGTGCCACCTCCCCCCAAGAGGTGTCGTGTTTCGCGACTGTGCGACAGTTGGGGGCTCTGCTCCGTCGCGATCCTTGCTCCCCCCTCAGGGTGAGGTCCGCGTCTCCCCCGCAGAGCCGGGGAGACGAAGGAGACCGGAGAGTTCCCGTTCCCAGGCTCCGCGCCTTCGTGATACGTGATACGTAGTACGTAATACGTCCTAGGGCGTGTGGGCGTAGAAGCGCTCGATGCCGGTCGCAGCTCGCAGGTCTTGGCTGGCGCGCATCGACCCAGGGCCAACCGGCACGCCGGTGGCGTCGGCGAGCCGGTTCATCTGGTTGAAGTTTCCGATCACGGCAGCGGCGTCAACCGTCGCCTCGTCGCCGAGCGCCTCACGCAGCGCAGCTCGGGCCGCGACGAGGGATTCGCCGTCGGATCCGTGGGCGGCATCGACGAAGGCAACGAGCTGGCGACCCCCAGCCAGCAATGGGTCAACCGTCGGATCCGTGATCGACCTCGGATCCCAGATACGTCCGGTGTTCTCCGCGCTCCAACTGAGCATCGACGCATGCGCCAGTACTCAGTAGAAACACTCGTTGATCTGCGAGGTGCGCGCCGCCACCAGCTCCATCTGGGTGCGATGCAACGCCTGGCGAAAGTCCGGGTTTCCCATCTCTCCGAGGGTCATGTACATGGCGTCAGACAGCTTCTGCCAGGCGACGCTCTCTGGGGGAACCAACGACACGGTCTGCGGGATGCTCACCATGACCGCCATCGGCACAAACGACTTGCCGACCACGACGTCGGTTGGTGGTGGCCTCCGTGACGGCTCACCGGACTGCGGAGAAGGCAGCGGCTCGAGCGGCATCCCCAAGGCGATGTGGAACATGTCGACCGCCGACAATCGAGCGACCACGCCGATGATTTCCGCATAGGCCGGCATGTCGACGCCCGTGGCGGCAAGGCCTTCGACCCACTCGGCGCTGATGAGCGGCGAGTCGGCAGCGACAGCACGGACGACCCCGGCCGCCGCGCCGGGAAGGTCCTCACCATGGGGTTCCCCCGCCATCGCTCGTCGCGCCTCGGCAGCGATCTGCACCCGCTCCTCGCCAGACCACCAGGTACCGGGGGCAGCAAGAAACGCCCACTCCTTGCGCATCGCTTCCTGGATCTCGGCTCGAATCGGGATCGGGGCATCCGCGAAGTTGAACGACATGGACGGTGACGATAACGACACGGCTAGTTTCTGATGACGATGACCACCCCGGTTCGCAACGACCCACGCACCATCTTCGGATGGGCGATGTACGACTGGGCGAACTCGGCGTACATCACGGCCGGCAGCCTGGTCTTCGCCATCCTGTTCAGCGATGTCATCTTCCCGCCAGAGGGCCTGTCGATCGGTGGGGTCGCGATCGGCGCCGAAGCCTTCTTCGCCATCGTCATCGGCATCGGAGCGCTGCTGCTATTCCTGGTCATGCCGGTGCTCGGCGCCGTCGCCGACTACACCGGCGCCAAGAAGAGGTTGCTGCGGTTCTTCGCTTACACCGGGGCGGCTTTTGCGGTGCTCACCGCCATCCCCGGCGAAGGCGACCTGGTACTCGCCGTCGTGCTGGCGCTGTTCGCCCAGATCGGTTTCGCGGCAGCCAACGTCATGTACGACGGGTTCCTCCCCGAGATGACCACACCGGACACCGTCGATCACGTGTCGGCGAAGGGGTTTGCCTTCGGCTATGCCGGAGGAGGCCTCCACCTCATCCTCTCGGTGGGCCTGCTGCTTTTCGCAGACCAGCTCGGATGGAGCGACGGGACCGCAGAAAGGATCGTGATCGTCTCCGCTGGGCTGTGGTGGGCTGGGTTTGCCACCTTCGCCTTCTCCCGGCTGCACGACGCCCCGACGGCACCTGCCCTCCCGCCGGGAGCTGGGGGCCGCCTCACCGCGTACGCCAGGATCGGGTTCCAGCGCACGTGGCAGACGGGCAGAAATCTGCTCGCCTTCAAACAGCTAGCCCTCTTCCTGCTCGCTTTCTTGTTCTACAACGACGGGGTATCGACGGCGATCAGGATCACGCCCGTCTACGCCACCGAGACGCTCGCTCTCAG
>JADFIY010000188.1 GCA_022566415.1 Acidobacteriota bacterium | reverse complement strand
CTGACGGTCCTTAGGTCTCCGTTGCGAATCGTGCGGCCCGAACGATCCAGCCATTCGAGCAGCGGGACCGCGTGTCTCCGCGACAGCCCGAGCGCGTCGCGGAACGCCGAAACCGTGAACGGCTGGTCGATGTCATCCAGCGCGGCAACGATCTCGTCGACCTGTTCCGGGAGAAACACCAGGTCGGTGTCGACCTGGACGAGATCGCCGCGACGCACGATGGCGTGCAGCAGCTCTTCGGACAGCCCGAGCTGCCCGGCTCTCGGCACCGCCAGCGAGTCGGCCAGGCGGTCTCGAGCAACTGCCCACGCCTCGTGGTCCTCGCTGGTCAGCCGTTGTTCGAACCCGGCACGGCGGACCGAAGCTCCGTCGTCGATGATCGCGCCGCCCGATTCGGCGACCAGGACGTCGAGTTCGGCTCGGTCGACACCGAGCTGCGAGGCCAGCGACGACCTGGGCATCCCCGGCCGCAACGGATGGGCAGCGTGGAATTCATCGACGAGCTCGATGGCACGACCGACCTCGCCGGCCGCAGTGTCGGCTGAGATGAAGCGATCTCCGGTGGTGATGGCGTTTTCGGGTCTTCCCCCTCCGGTGGAGGCGCTCACCACTGCGGCGTCCATCGATCCATGCACTGCGACCAGTGCCGTTGCCCGTTGGTCGGCGCCTGACCCGACCACTCGATCCAGGTTCTCGGCGTCCTGGAGGGTGGGCCGGGTCGTCGGAGTTGGGTCGAGGACGACACCGCCTCCCACCACGCTGCGCCTGCCGGTGTCGCGAAGGATGAACCGATCGCCCATGGTCATCGGGAGCGGCCGATCCAGCGTGACAATGGCGTAGTCCTCGGTCTCGACGAAGCGCAGCCCGGCGGGCACGGTCGCCGTCCCAAGGTGCACGTGATACGAGCCGCGGTCGCTCAGCTCGGCAGTGGGTCGCGGTGGGTTCAGCACCCGGATCAGGACCCGATCGGTGAGCACGGCGTCGTTCGGTCTCGCCAACACGGTCCCCCTGGAAACGTCACCTCTCTCGATGCCCGCCAGGTTGGCGGCGACCCGCGTCCCCGGCCCGACCTCGGTGCGTACTTCCTCGTGGGATTGCAGGCCCCTGATTCTCACCTGCCCACCCGGGTAAGCAGTCAGTCGATCCTCGGCGGCGATCGACCCGCCGACCAGGGTCCCGGTGACCACAACTCCCGATCCGGCAACGACGAAACTGCGGTCGATCCACAGCTTCGGTCTGCCTAGCTCAGGCGTCGGGCCCGCCGCTTCCAGCGCCCGGATGAGCTCGGAGCGTAGATCTTCGAGCCCGCTCCCGGTCACCCCCGACACCTCGACGATGGGCCACGACTCGGCGACTGTTCCCGAGACGTGGGATTCGACGTCGGCCCGGGCCAGATCGATGAAGTCGGGTTCGGCGAGGTCGATGCGCGTGAGGGCGATGACACCGTGGCGGACATCGAGGAGGTCGAGCACGGCGAGGTGCTCCTCGGATTGCGGCATCCAGCCCTCGTCAGCCGCCACGACAAAAAGGGCAATGTCGAAACCACCGACGCCGGCGAGCATGTTTTTTACGAACCGTTCGTGGCCCGGCACGTCGACGAATCCGACGACGTTTCCGTCGCCGAGGTCGGCCCAGGCGAAGCCGAGATCGATGGTCAGCCCGCGCTCTTTCTCAGCCGCCCACCGGTCCGGGTCCCTGCCGGTGAGGGCTTTGACCAGTGTCGACTTGCCGTGGTCGACGTGACCGGCCGTACCGACGATTGGCATCAGAGCGTGGCCAGGGCGGCGGCCACGATGGGGTCTTCGGAGGGAGCCACGCTGCGCAGATTCACCAGGACGGCACCGTCGCGCCGCGACGCGATAACCGGCGGCTGGTGGTCGGCGAGGGATCGCCACACCGTCTCTGGGTTTCCGTCAAGGCGGATTGCGGGCGTCGGGATGGATCGGCCGGGAACCGAACCGGCACCAGGGAGCGCTTCGCTCTCGATGATCGTGGCGTCGGCACCGGCGATGACCTCCTTGGACCGGGATTCGATGACGTCTGCCGGTGCGGTGGCCATTGCCCAGAATGGGATGTCGGCGCCGCGCCCTGCGGCATAGGTCTCGAACAGCGTGGTCAGCGATGCGATCTTCCGATCGTCGATGCGTACCGCCCTGGCGATCGGGTGTCTTGTCATGGCGTCGATGGCGGCAACGGTGCCGACGGCGATGCCCGCCTGCGGCCCACCGAGGAGTTTGTCTCCCGAGAACAGAATGACGTCGGCTCCGTCGGCAAGGGTCTGCCGCGCCCCCGGCTCGCCCTCGAGCCACGGGGGCGGTCCGCCGACGAGCCACGGGGCCCTGATGTCGAGGAGGCCGCTTCCTAGGTCGGCGATGAACGGCTTGCCCGCTTCCCGGGCGAGAGAGGCCATTTCGGCGAACGTCACCTCCTCGGTGAATCCTTCGACCCGGTAATTCGATGGATGCACTTTCAGCAATGCATCCACATCTGCGGCGACCTTGGTGATGTCGGCCGGCCGTGTGCGGTTGGTCGTCCCGACCTCCACCAGCTCCACCCCCGACGCGTTCATCAGGTCGGGGAGACGGAAGGATCCGCCGATCTCGATCAGCTCACCGCGCGACACCGCAACCCGCGTCCCACCAAGTGCTGCCAGCGCCAGAAGGAGAGCCCCGGCATTGTTATTCACCGCAAGCGCTGCTCGACCACCGGAGGTGGCTGCGATCAATCCGTGAAGATGGTCGCCCCTGCGTCCCCTGCTTCCCGCATCCAGGTCGAACTCCAGGTTGGTGTAGCCGGGCGCAACGGGATCGGCGCCGTACGGGGCACGCCCCAGGTTGGTGTGCAGCAGCACACCAGTGGCGTTGATCACCCGCCTCAACCGCGAGTTGGCGATGTGGGAGGCACGGCGCCTGGCATCTTCGACCGGGTGTGCTGCGGTCCCCGATTCGATGGCGGCGCGCGCGTCGTCGAGCACGTCGCGAGCGATCGCTACGGCCAGCGGGTGCTCGACCTCATACGCCGCGGCAAGCTCGTTGGCGAGGGTGTCCACCGCCGGTAGGTCGGCAAGCTCCATCCGAACAGGATACCGGCGGGGGTATCCTCGAGGACATGCGCACACGCTCCGTGCTCTTCATCGCATTCGTGGTGGTTCCCCTCGCCGAGATCGCGATCCTCATTGCCTTTGGCAACGCCTTCGGGTTCTGGTGGACATTCGGCTTGGTGGTGGCCACTGCTCTCCTCGGTTCATGGCTGGTCAGCCTGCAGGGTCGCGCCACCATCGCCCAGGTGCGGTCCGAATTCGGCGCCGGGCAGCTCCCCGGCGCCAGTATTGCCCACGGGGCCATGATCCTGATCGCCGGTGCTTTTCTGCTCACCCCGGGGCTGATGACCGACGGCGTCGGATTCATGCTGCTGATCCCGGCGGTCCGAGAGGCGATCCGTCGCTGGCTCGTCGCCCGGTACGCAGACCGGTGGATCATCGTTCCGTGACCCTGCGGGAAGCGGCGACCATTTGCCTGGTCAGGGACGCCGATCTCGGCCCTGAAGTGCTCATGGTCCAGCGCTCGGATCGCGCCAGGTTCATGCCGGCTGCCTGGGTGTTTCCGGGAGGCGCGGTCGACGAAAGCGATGCCGGCCCCGAAGCCCTGGCGGCGGTCCGGTCGTCGGATGACGATCTATTTCCGTGGCTGGCGGCCGCCATGCGTGAACTGGTCGAAGAGACTGGCATCTGGCTCACCGTGAACGGCGCCCAAGTCACAGATAAACGACCAAACGGGCCGGAGGTCTTCAGCTCCACCTCCGCCCCGTTTGACGGAGACGCTCTGCGCTACTTTGCCAATTGGATCACTCCGGCGCCGCTCCCGATCCGGTTCGATACCCGGTTCTTTGTGGTCGATGTGCCCCGCCGAATCGAGGCCCTCGTCGACGGCAAGGGGCTGGTCGATGCCGCCTGGATCGATCCCGCCGATGCGACCGGGCGTGCGCAATCCGGTGACTGGGTGGTGGCGTTCCCGACCCACAACACGCTGGAGGCGCTCAGCGGACACGAATCGGTGGCGAATCTCATCGCGGCCCTCACCAAGGATGCGGAGGTGACCGCGGTCCAGCCCCGGCTTGTGGTCGGTGACGACTGGGTGCGAATCTTGCTCCCAAGCGACGAGGGCTTCGACGAAGCCGCCGAGGCCGAGCACGATCCGGAGCTGCTCACCAGGGCGTTGGCGATCGCAGCGGTCGGCGGCGACGTTCCCGCGGAGCTGCACCACGTATGAGGATCGAGCGGATCCTGGCGCCGAATCCGAGCATCTACACGGGCCCCGGCACCAACACCTACCTGATCGAACACGCCGGGGAGGCGCTCATCCTCGATCCAGGGCCGGTGATCGAGTCCCATCGGCAGGCGATCCACCTGGCCCTCACCGATCACACACCGGTGGGGG
>JADFIY010000187.1 GCA_022566415.1 Acidobacteriota bacterium | reverse complement strand
TCAGGATCAAACAACAGTTCCTCCCGTCTTGTTCCCGAAGCTTCGATGTCGATAGCGGGGTAGATCCGCTTGTCGGCGAGCTTCCGATCCAGACGCAACTCCATGTTGCCGGTGCCCTTGAACTCCTCGAAGATCACCTCGTCCATCCGAGACCCGGTTTCGACCAGTGCCGTCGCCAGGATGGTCAGGCTTCCGCCTTCCTCGATGTTGCGAGCCGCACCAAAGAATCGTTTCGGCGGGTACAGGGCGGTCGAGTCCACACCGCCGGAGAGGATCCGGCCCGACGCCGGTGTCGCCAGGTTGTGGGCACGCGCCAGGCGGGTGATCGAATCCAGGAGGATCATCACGTCCTCACCCTGCTCGACGAGGCGCTTGGCTCGCTCGATGGCGAGCTCGGAGACCTGGGTGTGCTCCTCGGCGGGGCGATCGAAGGTTGAGTAGATGACCTCACCCTTGACCGACCGCTGCATCTCGGTGACCTCCTCGGGACGCTCGTCGACGAGCACCACCATGAGGTGGGTTTCCGGGTTGTTGGTCGCCATCGAGTGAGCGACCTCCTGGAGCACGGTCGTCTTGCCAGCCTTTGGCGGGGAGACGATCAATCCGCGCTGGCCCTTCCCGATGGGAGAGATGAGATCGATGATCCTCGCCATCATGCCTTCGGGCTCGCCATCGACCTCGAGGCGGAGCCGCTGGTCGGGAAACAGGGGCGTCAGCTTGGCGAACTTCGGCCGGTCCATCGCCACCTCGGGATCGACACCGTTGACGGTGATGGCCCGCACCAGCGCCGGGAACTTCTCCTGACCCCGCGCCGGCCGCACCGGCCCGGAGACGAGGTCGCCTTTGCGCAGCTTTTGCTTGCGGATGACGTTGACCGACACGTACGCGTCGTCGTCCCCCGGCTTGTAATCGGAGGTCCTCAGGAACCCATACCCCTCGGGCAGGATGTCGAGGATCCCTTCACGGGTCTCGAGCGTGGACTCATCGATCGGCTCACGCTGACCACGGGTCCGCCCGCGGTTGCGACGGCGATTGCCGCCGTCGCCGTCGTTGCGCTGATCCGGCTCGGACCGGGTCTCCGCCTCGGCCGGCGCGGCGGCTGTGGCCTCGGGAAGCATGGAGTCGTCGAACTTCTCGGCTTCGAGAATGGCGGCGATCAGTTTTGACTTCTGCAGGCCGTCCGCTTCGATTTCTACCTGGGTCGCCATGGCGCGTAGGTCGTCGAGTCCGAGTTCCTGGAGCCTGGTTCTGGTCGTGGTCGTGGTCATAGTTGCTGGTTTCCCCTTTTCAGCGGTTCGGGTCGGAGACCCTGGGGTCACGGGGACGCGGGTTCGATCCCGGTCGCCTGGAATGCCCGTCGAGCAACGCGCTGAGGCGCGCCGGTGGGCGTGGATGCGTTGAGTGTAACGGCTGGTGAATCTAGTTCAAACCAATGAGAGTCGTCAGCCGTCAGTCATCAGTCGTCAGCCAGGCGACAGAACTGAAGCCCGAAGACCGAAAGCTGAAGACTGAGGACTGAAGCCTGAGGACTGAAGACTTAGGACTGAAGACTGCTCCCTGCGATGCCGGGAGCTCACAGCTCTATCCGCTCCAGCACCGCATCGAGGCGCGGCGCCACTGGCTCACCAAGCTGTGCTGTCGTCAGGGCCGTTTCCGGGTCCTTGAGCCCGTGGCCGGTCAACGTGCACACGACGGGTCCCGGCGGCAACGCATCGCGGTGCTTCAGGACCCCAGCCACAGCCGCCGCCGATGCGGGCTCACAGAACACGCCTTCTGCGGTGGCGAGGAACCGGTAGGTGTCGAGGATCTCCTCATCGGTGACGACCTCGATTCGTCCTCCCGATGCATCTCGGGCCGCAGTGGCGCCGTCCCACGACGCCGGGTTCCCGATCCTGATCGCGGTTGCGATCGTCTCCGGGTCGTCCACGATCGCTCCATGCACGATCGGGGCAGCACCCGCTGCCTGAAATCCCCACATCTGAGGAGCCGCCTCCACCGCGGTGTAGCCCTTCCAGTAGGCGGTGATGTTCCCTGCGTTGCCGACGGGCAGGGCGTGAACGGCCGGGGACTCGCCGAGCGCATCCATCACCTCCCATGCCGCCGTCTGCTGGCCGTCGATGCGGTACGGGTTGATGGAATTGACCAGAGCCGCATCATGCGTCGCCGTCAGTTCCAGCACCAGATTGAGCGCATCGTCGAACGATCCTTCTATGGGCACGATGGTCGCCCCGTGGACGATCGCCTGGGCGAGTTTGCCATGGGCGATCTTTCCGGCAGGGAGGATCACGATGGCTGCGATCCCGGCGCGGGCTGCGTAGGCGGCAGCCGATGCCGACGTGTTTCCGGTCGAGGCGCACGCCACCGCCGTGGCACCGTCTTCGAGCGCTTTCGACACCGCCAACGTCATCCCCCTGTCCTTGAATGATCCGGTGGGGTTGGATCCTTCGAGCTTCAGGTACACGTCGCGCCCGACCAGCTCGGAGAGGGCGGGAGCCTCCAGCAACGGCGTACCCCCCTCGAGCAGGGTCACGATCGGGGTGTCGGGCCCGACCGGAAGCCGATCTCGATACTCAGCGATGACTCCAGGCCAGCGATTGAGGTCCATACCGGCCACGATAGGTAGGCAAACGCCCCCATCCGTAGACTCAACTCCCCCGAGTCGCGCGACGATAACGCGGCGATTCCCTCATGACAGAAACCAGGGCCGTTCTCGAAGCAACCACCCAGCCGACCAAGCGGCGATTCAACCGGATGGCGGTTGCCGTCACCGTTGCCATGCTGCCCGCCTGGTCGCTCTCGTTCGCCGAGAGCGCACGGGGCTTCGGGCTGACGATGATCACCGTGGTAGCGGTGCTGCTAGCGCTGGCAACGGCAATCGACGGTGCGACCTTTGCCGGACTGCGCACCCGACCCGCCACGGTGATCCTGTATGCGGTGCTTGCGGTGGGGGCGATCATCGCATTCGTCTTCAATCCGTCCGGCGCAGGGGCGATCCTGGCATTCTCGATCGTCGCTCCGATCGGGATCGTGTTGTCCGTAGCGCGGTACTCGATATCGGAGCTCCGCAGCTATGTCGCCCTACCGCTTCTGGCCACAACGGCGATCCAGGCGTTTCTCGTCGCCGCCCAGACCGCGACGGAAAGCGCCGTCGGCTACAACCTGCTGTATCCAGGGAGCACCCTGCTGGTTACCAACGACACGATCGTCCGCCCACAGGGGATGTTCGACCACGTGTACGAGCCTGCCGCTGTCGCCCTGATCACCATCGGCATCGGGCTCGCCTTGCTGCCGGAGAGCGGCCGGCTCAGAATGGTCTTTCTTGTTGGGGTCGGTGCGGCGGCGACGACGATCGCGCTGACCCACTCCCGGTCGGCGCTGCTCGGCCTGCTGCTGGTGTTGCTGGTAGCCGCGATCGCCGCTTTCCGCGGCGACCGCGGGCTTCGTACCGGACTCGTTGTGGTGGCGGCTGCGTTCGTCATCCCCGCGCTGCTCACCGCTTCCGCGTGGCAGGTCCGGTTCGACGAATCGGTGAGCTCTGACCTCGACGACGCCTCGCTGGGCAGAATCACCCTGGCCAGGCAAGCAATCGCAATGGCAGGTGATCACCCCATTGTCGGAGTCGGGCCGAATCGGTACATGGCAGTCCTGGAGGCGAAGTACACCGTTGACGAGACCTACCCGTACGTGGTGCACAACGAGTCGCTGATGCTGGCTGCCGAGTTGGGTATCCCAGCGGCCGTTGCGGTGACGCTGCTGCTCGTATGGGCCGGTGTCCAGGCGACCAAAGCGGGGTATCGACCGCTACTGCTGTATGCGGCTCCGCTGGCGTTCGTCGTATTCGATGTCCTGCTGTACAACAAGCCGGTCGGGCTGCTGCTGTTTGCGGTGTGGGCCGGGGTGATGGCGGCCTTGTCGGCCGTCGGCGCCAGTCGCAAGTCGCAGGTAGCAAGTCTCGGTAGCTAGCCACTGGCCACCCGGATGCCGCATAGGTCTGACTGTCGCTAACCCCGCAGAAAAACAACCAGTGGGGCCAAATCGTTGTTATCTGCTGCTCTGAGCGCGGCTATGTACGAGTGCGGGTCTGGCTTGGCGGATCAAGGCCCTCGCTACCCCACCGTGGCGGGTCGGATCCTGCTGTCCGGGCGAGCGTGTCAGTGGCCAGCCGAGCGTGGCGACCGTTGCCATTCGCGAATGGATGAATCCACACCAGTCGGTGGTGGAACAGCGCCAAGTCAGGAACAAGGTCCGCCGCAGACTCAGAGAACCAGACCGTGGCGTCCGCTACGAGGTTTATCAGCTGAGGGCGTATGTCCTCCACGGGAACTCCGAGGTTCTTCCCGGTCTGCCGGATCTTTCCGGCCCAATCCCATACGTCCGAAAACATATGCTGGTGTAGCCGAAGGAGCCAATCGACCGCAAGAACCTCCCCGAGGGTCCACGTAC
>JADFIY010000028.1 GCA_022566415.1 Acidobacteriota bacterium | reverse complement strand
CGGGGTGACTGGCCCAGGTGTTCAAGAATGGGTCGCCCGGCTCATGCAGCGGCCATCTCCAGCGGCGATACTGCTGTGAGCGATCGCTATAAGGAGGTTGGGGGAATGGTTCGTCTGTGGACGGCCCACCGGAGCCGGTTCCTTCAGGATGAAGAGGGTGCCAGCATGGTGGAATACGCTTTGCTCGTCGCACTCATTGCCGTAGTCGTGATCGCAGCTGCCCTGTTCCTCGGCGACCAGATCAGCCAAAAGTTCAGCGAGGTCGGCGACACCGTGGGCTCCACGTAAGCGAGACCCGATGACAGCATGGAAAGGGGCGCCCTGCGAGGCGCCCCTTTTCTTGAGTCGCAAGTCACGAGTCGCAAGTCACGAGCAAGACGGTGGCAGGGGTGACTCGTACCCTGTGAGGCGCCCCTTCGTCGAGTCGGAAGTCGCGAGTCGCGAACCGCGAACAAGACGGCCAGGAGCGCTGGCTTGCGTCTTGCGACTTGCGACCTGTTACTCAATTGGGTCGGGCGGCCTATGGCCACTGGGGATCCACGGCTCTACGGTTCGATCGGGCTCGACGCAGGGGAAGAACATGGTTCGTCTTTGGACGCGGTACCAAGGCCGGTTCGCGCACGACGAGCTGGGAGTGACCATCTCGCAATACGCACTCATCGCCGCACTCATCGCCGTTGTCGCTATGGCGGCCGCCGTATTCCTCGGCTCGGAGATCAGCGGGCGGTTCAACGAAGTCAGCGATACGGCCCAGTCCGCCTAGGAGCCCGTTTAGGTTCCTTCAGGGCTTCGCATGACAGCGAAGAAGTCGTCCTCGTAGGTCACGGTCCAGCCGTCGCGGAGCAAGACGTCACCAAGCGGCCACTTTGGCTTCACGATGGCCTCGCGCATCTCATAACGCTCGAACAGATCCTCGTAGCTCCCCAGGCGTGCCGCGCGATGGTCCTCGAAGGATTCCGCCCCGTACAGCTCGGCCCGATCATCGATGTAGACCTGGGCTGCAGGCCAGTCCCGATAGATCAAGTACCCGCCCACCGCATCATCGTGAAAGAACCGATCGGTCTCCAGCGACGCCAGAAGGTCGTCGGTGGGAAAACGCTCCTGATCGAATGCATCCACCGGGCGGAGCAGAACCCCCACCCCGATCGCTACCGCCACGGCCGCCATGACCCACGCCACGCGACTGTTCCGCCTCCCTGAGCCGATGGGTACCTTGATGTCGACGGCAAGCGCCGCGTATGGCAGGAGGATGATTGCGGCGGGAAACACCGTCCGTTGCGTGGTGAGACCCACCAGCAGGAACGGGATCACGACCCACAGATCATTGAGACGGATCCTTCCCCGCACCGCGGCAATGACGACCCCGGCCACGACGAGAAGGTAGGGACCCTGAACGATGTCGCCGAAGGCGGGAGGACTCCATTCGACGAGAAAGGCGAGAGCGTCGCGGTTTACCATGAAGTCCAGCAGGATCTGCCACACGCCTAGGCCATGCGCGGTGAACGACACCGCGACCAAAGACACCCCAGCCAGCGAAGCCAGCCGCCACGATCGCCGTTGGATCGCCACGAGGACCAGCAAGCCGATACCGATCACCCAGCTGCCGTGCACGGCGGCCCAGACCCAGATCAGCGCTGGAACAGCCCACAGCAGGCGGTCCTCGAGCCTGAGCACGAGCACCAGGGCTGCCAGCAGGACGTACGAGAAGATCACCGGTCGGGGGTTGGCAAACGGTGCGGCGAGCCAAACCGCGATGAACATCCACAGGGCGGTGGTGAATGTCGACCTCGTAGCCCCGAACACGGCGATCCCTATGAGCGCTATTGCCAGACCACCGACGAGCGCCACCAGCGCAGGAGCCCAGCCCACCGTGCCGGTTATGGCCTCCAGGCCGGAATACGACAGCTCGGCGAGCCAGGACTGGGTCCGCCATGCCGCATCCGCCATCGAGTAGGAGAACACATCGATGCTGAGTACCTGGCCCTGGTCCCATTGCGCTTGGCCGGCCCGCACATGCCACAGAAAGGAGTTGTCCCGCATCGGGCCTATCGCCGCCAGCGGATACAGCGCAAGCACGATCAGTGGATAGAGATGCCGAATCTGCAGTCGTCCAAGCACGCCGCGGCGGGTCTGATCAGCTTGGACGCTCAAGGCTCAGATGCCGTCTCCGCCAAAGACCGTGGCGATGTTGATCGCCGCCGGCCCGAGGAGAACGACAAACATCGAGGGAAAGATGCACAGCACCAGCGGAAACACCAGCTTGACCGGGGCGGCAAACGCCTTCTCTTGTGCTCGCTGTCTACGGCGAACCCGCATCTCGTCGGCTTGAACTCGCAGCATCCTGGCAATCGAGACACCGAACTGGTCGGCCTGGATCAGCGCAAGGACGAACGCATTGAGGTCGTCGACATCGGTCCGCTCGGCAAGGGCGCGCAGCGCCTTGTGTCGGCTGACGCCGACCCGTGTCTCCTGGAGGGTGCGGGTGAACTCGCGAGACAGTTCGCCCGGAACAGCCTGTGTGACTCGCGCCATCGCCGCCTCGAAGCCGAGGCCGGCCTCGACGCTGATCACCAGCAAATCGATGAGGTCCGGCAGTGACTTCTCCATCTCCTTGCGCCGCTCGTCGATGCGCCGGTTCAGGATCGCCTCTGGTCCGACGAACCCGATCCCCATGAGCACCCCGAACAGCATCAGTTTCTGGATCGGGGTGCCGAACGCACTCTGAACGACGAAGAACATCACCAGCACCCCGATCAGGGCCATGATTCGGAACGCAGCCCACGTATTCCCGTCCATGCGATCCGCCATGCCGGCGTAGACCAGCTTCTTCTGCGCCTTGTTGACCCAACCTTGTGGGGTAAACCGCAGGGCGAACTTGCCGAGGCCTTCGATGACCGGGGCAATCGCTCGCTCGGAGATTCCGGTGCTCAGCACCTCATCACGGGTCTGCAGGCTGGCAAGTCGCCTTGACGAGCTGCGACGGGCACGCAGCACACCATTGCCAATGTAGAAGGTCAGCACACCAATCGCTATCGCGCTGGCAACTACTGCGATCATCAGTTCACTCATGTCACACCTCGATGTTGATGATCTTCTGCATCCACACGACACCGGCGATGATGAGAAGGATGGCGGCTGCGACCAACCCCATACCGATCGTGGTGGTGTACAGCGGGGCGAGATAAGACGGGTTGACCAAGCTGATCAACCCGAACAGGAAGAAGGGCAGGACGCCCATGATGATCGCAGAGATCTTGCCCTCTGCGGTGAGCGCTTTCATCTCACGACGGAGTCGGTCCCGTTGGTTCATCATCTCGGCGGTCGTCTGCAGAACCTCGGCGAGGTTTCCGCCGACCTCCCGCTGGATGCTGATCGCCAGCACGGCCCACTCGAAGTCCTGGGACTCCATGCGCACCGCGATGTCACCGAGGGCGTCGATCATCTGACGGCCAAGCCTGATCTCGGTCAGGGCCCGCCCAAACTCACGTCGGGTCGGCTCAGGCGATTCCTGGGCGACGGCCTCAACGGCCTGCAACAGCGAGTACCCGGCACGCAGTGATGTCGAGGTGAGGGTCAGGGTGTCAGGAAGTTGACGAGTGAACCGCTTCCGCTCCCGCGACGCCACCGACTTCACTGTGAGGAAGGCGAAAACCAGGATCACAACCCCAACCAACCCGGCGAAAACCACAGATTGGGTGATCGCTCCCACGACGATGCTGGCGATGACGGCCAACCCAATGGTGCCGATGATGGCCTCTCCCGGCCGCAGGGGAATGTTGGCCTGTTCGAGCGCGGCCTCGATCATCTGGGTGCTGCCTCGGTCGGCGGCGACACCCTCGGCCTTGGAAGCGGCACGGCGCAGCAGCGAGAACTTGGCGAAGATTCCCTTCGCCTTCTTTTCGCCGCCGTAGGCGCTGAGCCGGCCGGCTATCTGGGCATCCCTATGCCGCGATCCGCCGCCGAACAGAATCACCAGCAGCAGGAACGCGCCTACTGCGGAAGCCACGGCCGCGACGATGACCAGGGTGTTCATCGCCGGCTCACTGACCGGCGAACGGTTCGGGGGCGAACAGGTCGGCGGGGAGCTCGATGCCGTAGTTGTCGAGGTGCTCGCTGAACGCGGGCCGAATGCCGGTGGCTTTCAGGTGCCCGACGTATCTGCCCTCGTCGTCGACACCCATCCCATAGTCGAACAACATGATGTCTTGAAGGGTGATGATGTCGCCTTCCATGCCAACGACCTCGGTCACGTGCGTCACCCGCCGAGTCCCGTCTCTGAGCCTATGCACGTGGACGATGAGGTCGATCGCAGACGCCACCTGCTCACGAATCGCCCGGATCGGGAGGTCCATGCCTGCCATGAGCACCATCGTCTCGACCCTCGCCAGCGTATCTCGCGGCGAGTTCGAGTGCACGGTGGTCAGAGACCCATCGTGGCCGGTGTTCATGGCCTGGAGCATGTCAAGGGCCTCCCCACCACGCACCTCACCGACGATGATCCGGTCGGGCCGCATCCGCAGGGTGTTTCTGACCAGGTCGCGAATGTTGACCTCGCCGACACCCTCGATGTTGGGTGGCCGCGACTCGAGGCTGAGGACGTGAATCTGGTTGAGTTGAACCTCGGCCGCATCCTCAACGGTGATGATGCGCTCACCGTCAGGGATGAAGTTGGACAACACATTGAGCAATGTCGTCTTCCCCGAGCCGGTAGCGCCGCTCACGATGATGTTGAGCCGCCCCTGAACGGTGCGGCGAAGCAAACCTGCGACCTGTTCCGACATCGTGTGGTTGGACACCAGGTCCTCGACCGTGAACGGATCGACGGCGAACTTCCTGATCGTCAGGAAAGGCCCGCCGATGGCGAGCGGATGTATCACCGCATTGACACGGGAGCCGTCTGGGAGGCGAGCGTCCACCATCGGCGTCGATTCGTCGATCCTCCGCCCAACCTGGCCAACGATCTTGTCGATGATCCGCTCCAAATGGGTCGCATCGACAAACCGGGTTTCCGTCTTGTGCAACCGCCCATGGCGCTCGACCCACACAGAATGTGGCCCGTTGACCATCACCTCGGTCACTTCCGGGTCGGCGAGGTACGGGTCGATAGGACCGTAACCGAGGACGTCGTCTGCGATCTCCTGCAGCAGCGACAACCGGTCGGCACGCGCCAGCGGAACCGACTGCTCCTGGTCGAGCGCCCACTCCAGCATTTCCATCACGCGCAGCTTCAGCTCCGCATCGGTCATCTGCTGGTCGTACAAGGTCTGGCCAAGGCCTTCTACGACCTTGTAGTGCAGCTTTCTCCTCAGCTCCTGACGGCTGAGCTCGCGTTTGGCGTCGATGGCGGATTCGCCATCAACGTCCGTCGCGGCTTTAACGCGGTCTGCGAGACTCATGTTGATCCTCTCCCCTGGTCACTTAACCAAACCACTTTCGCTGCCCCTCCCCCTCGGCGATCTCGGGCGTCGACTCGTAGTCGACGACCAGCCTGGCAACGCCGCGCAGATCCTTGGCAACACGCGAACGCGGGTACAGCGACACGACCGGCTCCCCCTCGTTGACGGCTCGAGGCACGAGTTTGTCCGACGAGATGGCAGCTTGCACCTCGAGCTCGAGCGATCGTTCCAGCTCTCCGATGTCGAGGCGAGCCTTCGAGTTCATGCGATTGAGGACGAGCTTGATCTTGCCAAGAGGGAACTTGAGGAGCTTCAGCGTGTCGAGGGCGAGCTTGGCGTTCTTCACATTCGGAAGATCCATCTCGACCACCAAAAGCACATCGTCGGAGCGCTCCAGTATCGACAGCACCGGCTCGTCGAGGAACGGTGCGGTATCGATGATGACATAGTCGAACATGCGCTTGAGCAGGCCGAGCACGCGAACGACGGCCTGTGTGGAGACCTTGTCGGCGAGCGATGGCTCCAGCGGTGCTGCGAGGACGCGAAGCCCGGAGGAATGGGTCGACAGCAGACTCTCCAATAGCTGGTCGTCGAGCTTGTCGAGATCTTGCGCCGCCTCCACGATCGTATGAATCGGGTCGATTTGCATGGCGATGCACACGTCACCGAATTGAAGGTCGGCGTCGACGATCACGACCCGGCTCGGATCGCCCCACATCGCAAGCTGGAGAGCGACGTTGGCGGTGGTCATCGTTTTCCCTGCTCCCCCTTTGGGAGACATGATCGTGATGATCTTTCCAATCCTGGCCTTGGCTTCCTTGAGGACCGCCCTCTGTGCCTGATCCTCGATGAGCTCGAGCATCCCGTCGACCTTGGCGCGATCCACCGGCGCATCGACCACGTCAGCGAAGCCGATGCGCAACGCAGTGCGCAGCACCGACATGTCGAGCGTGTCCGCAACGAGGACCAGCGGTAGCTCGGGATCGACATGGAGCAGCTGCCCCCCGTCCGAAACGCCAGCATCGGTTGCATAGCTCGGATCGAAAATCGCAAGGTCGACCCCGTCCTCGACGATCCGGCGCTGGGCCTCGGTCACGTTCCTCGCTGCGAGGACGCGATGGTCCGTCAGGAACCGTGACGTCCCATCCAGGAATGCCTGGTCGCCGGAGACGACGAGAACCGTTCGGTTCGTGCCGGGGCTAGTTCCCAGTGCCACCAAGTGTGTCCTCCACCTGAGCTTTGATCCGATCGACCAGGCTGAACAGGTCATCAACGATGATGCCATCGGAGTCGAACGGAGTGTACGGGACATCGGCGGGCAACAACATCGTCGATACCGATGCGTACTCCTTAGCGAACTGAATCAGTTCTGCCTGTTGTGGCGTCACGTGGAGCACGATGATCTGCGAACCCTGCGGGGTCAAGCCGGTTGGAATGCGAGAAGGCAGGGTATCGAGGCCCACGGCGATCACTTCGACGTCCTGCATAAAGGTCTGCAGAAAGTCCATCGATCCTGGGAAGGTCGAGGCGATTGCTGCGATGGTGTCTTCTTCGGGATCGAACTCCTCGCTCCCCGATGCGAACGCACCGCCGAGGAGGAGGTCACGTAGGAGCGGATCCTCGAGTACGGAAAGGAAGGCGCTGATCTGGACCGAGGAGGATGCGATCAGGTTGATGCGGTCGCCGGGGCGGATGAATCCACCGACCGCCGATACCTCGTCGGGGCGGAAGGCGAGGGCAACCTTGCCCTGCTCCAGCGACTCCGACAGGCTGATGTTCGCAATCTCGGCCGGGGACACCCATTGATCTGTGGTGATGACCTGCTTCGCCGTGATCGGCCCTGCTGCAACGTTCCCGTCAAGCGTAGCGTTGAGGTCGCGCGGGTTCTCGACACAGTCGACCTCGTTGGGGTTGCCACCCTCGTTGGCAGGGCTGGGGCCGAGACACAGCACGGTCGAGTCTTCGAACACGACGGATTCGCGCAGGGCGAACCCCTCTTCGATGAGGCCCTTGGCTTCGCTGCCCGGGGTACCGGCGGCGATTGTCTCTGTGGTTCGATACACCCGAACCTCTGCGATGTCGGCGCGAATGTCGCTTTCAACGGAGCTGAGATACCTCCAAATCGCAAAGCCGGAAACGACGGCAAGCAGTAGTGCGATGACGAGGACGATTGTTCTACGACCCATGTTTAGCTGGCCCTTCCCATGAGCGACGTATGGCGTACCCGAGGGATCATCGAGTCGTCCTCGTCTGCACGAGCGCAGCCTTGCAGAGGCATGACTAGTGCGTCAAGGATTCGTGGGCTAGCTGCGGCCGATTCCCCGCTCTTTGAGTTCCTGCAGGATGGCCTCGAGTGAGGCATCCGCATTGAACGATGGCTCTGGTTCTGCCTCGTCCTCACGCTGGAACTCCTTCGCCTTGGGCTTGGTCGGCTTGCGCTCGCTCCACGAAGAGCGATCCTCCCATTCGGGAAGAGCCTGTTTGATTGACAAGCTCACCCGTCGTCTGTCGGCATCGATCTCCGTTACCTTTACCCGAACTTCCTGACCAAGCGAGAGCTCCAGTTCGGGACTTTCCACATGGTGCATGGCGATCTCCGACACATGGACTAGTCCTTCCACCCCATCGCCCACCGATACGAAGGCACCGAAGGGAACGGTCTTGGTTGTGACCCCATCCAGGATGGTCCCAACCTCGGTGCCTTCGATGAACTGTTCCCATGGATCGCCCGTGGTTTGGCGGATAGAAAGCGAGATTCGCTCCCGGTCATGATCGACCTCGAGCACCTTCACCTGCACCTTGTCGCCGACGTTGACCACTTCGCCGGGATGGTTGACGTGCTGCCACGACAGCTCGGACACGTGAACCAGACCGTCCATGCCTCCCAGATCAACGAACGCGCCGAAGTTGACCACCGACGACACGGTCCCATCTCGAAGGTCACCGGGCTTGAGGTCCGACAGGAACTCGTGACGCTGCTCGGCTTGCTCCTCTTCGAGGTAGGCGCGGCGCGACAACACGACGTTGTTGCGGTTGCGGTCGAGCTCGATGACCTTGGCCTCGATCGGCTCACCCACGAAAGGTTGTAGATCGCGCACCCTCCTCAGATCGACGAGCGAGGCTGGGAGGAAGCCACGCAGCCCGATGTCGACGATGAGACCTCCCTTGACCACCTCGATCACCGGGCCGGTGACGGTTCCACCTTCGTTCATGATGCGCTCGATGCGCCCCCAAGCCCTCTCGTACTGGGCGCGCTTCTTGGAGAGGACGAGACGACCGGCGTCGTCTTCTTTCTGGAGGACGAGGGCTTCGATGTCTTCGCCCACCGAGACGATGTCGCCGGGCTTGGCGGCGTTTCGGATCGACAACTCCCGCAGCGGAATGACGCCTTCGGACTTGTACCCAATATCGACGAGCACCTCGTCCTGGTCGATGCGAACGACGGTGCCGGCAACGATGTCGCCCTCCTTGAACTCGAAGACGGTCTGTTCGATCGCCTTGGCGAAATCGTCTGCAGATAGGTCGTCTGGGATGTCCCCGATCGCCTTCGGCGCGGTGATAGCGGGGCGCTCACCGCGAGGGATCTTGGTGGCCGTGTCCTCGGCCGTATCTTGGGCGGACTGGGCCACCTCGCCGCTCGCATCGGCGGTGGTGTTGGTTTCGGTCTCCATACCGACTTCGTCCTCAGCGACCGTTTCGGTCGACCCAGGCACCTCGGCGGTGGTATCGACCCTGGCGTCCGCCTCCGGTTCCGGCTCCACGCCAGCCTCGCGGTCACCGACGGCGGTGTCGGTCTCCTGATCTGGCGTGTTGTCTTCGGGTGCGGTCTCCGGAGCGTCCGGGGCTTCGGCCCGAAGCTTTTCCGTCGATGCTTGCGGCTCGCGAGGTGTGGCTGTGTCCTTTGCTGCCTCCGGCAAGCCCTCGGCTGTGTCCTTTGCTGCCTCGGGCAAGCCCTCGGCTGTGTCCTTTGCTGCCTCCGGCAAGCCCTCGGCTGTGTCCTTTGCTGCCTCCGGCAAGCCCTCGGCAGTGTCCTTTGCTGCCTCCGGCAAGCCCTCGGCAGTCTCCTCGCCGTCTGCGGCGAGATCGGTTTCGTTGAACGTGGTCATGGAAAGCAATCGGCTCCTGTGTACTGGGATTCCCAACGGCGCGAAAAACGGCTCCTATCGGGCGTGCTGATGGTACCGCGCAGGCTACTCAACAGGCAACACGGAAGAAGTTGCAAGTCGCGAGCAAGAAACGGAAGTCCTGCATCTTGCGTCTTGCGACTCGGAACCGGAAACCGGGAACCGGGAACTGGCGGCTTGCGACTGGCGATTCTCTACTGCTTGGCGTCTGCCAGCGTCTTTCCGCTTGCGACATCCACCTTGAGCGGGACGGTGAGATCGACGATGCTCTCCATCACCTCACGCGTGACTCCGGCGACGTCTTCTACCTCGTCTTCCGGCACCTCGATGACGAGCTCGTCATGGATCTGGAGCAGCATCTCTGCGGATCGGCCGGCCAGTTCTCGATCGAGGTCGATCATCGCCTTCTTGATGATGTCCGCAGCCGACCCCTGGATCGGGGCATTCAAGGCCATTCGCTCGCCTGCCTGCCTGTCTCGGAAGCGCGGGCTCGCCAGCTCAGGGAGGTAGCGCCGACGACCGAGCAGGGTCGTCGTGTAGCCCTCGACCGTTGCCCTTTCTACGACGCCCTGTAGATAGGCCTTGACCTGGGGAAATTGGTCGAAATAGGCGTCGATGTGGGCCTGAGCCTCTTCTCTGTCGATGTCGAGTCGCTGCGCCAGGCCGTACGCCTCCATGCCGTACAGCAGCCCGAAGTTGATCATCTTGGCCTTCCGCCGCTGGTCCGGGGTCACCGCTTCCAGGTCGACCTGGTTGACCCTGGCCGCGGTGGCGGCGTGCACATCGATATCCCGGTGAAAGGCGTCAACCAAACCGGGGTCGGAGGACAGATGGGCCAGGATTCGCAGCTCGATTTGCGAGTAGTCGGCAACCAGGAGCAGGTTGCCCTCATCGGCGGTGAAGGCGCGGCGGATCGCTCTGCCCTCCTCGGTGCGGACCGGGATGTTCTGAAGGTTTGGCTGTTCCTGTGAAAGTCTGCCGGTGGCGGCCGCCATCTGGTTGAAGCGACCCCTGATCCGTCCATCGTCGTCGACCAGGCGCATCAGAGCATCGACATAGGTTGAGCGCAACTTCTCCAGCTCGCGGTAGGTCAAGAGGTCGTCGACGATCGGGTGTTCGTCGCGCAGCTTCTCGAGCACCGAGGCGTCGGTCGAAGGAGCCCCCTTCGGCGTCTTCTTGATCACCGGCAGCCCCAGGCGATCGAACAGCACTTCCCTGAGTTGCAGGGTTGAGTTGATGTTGAACGGCTCACCGGCCTCGTGGTGGATCCTCTCCTCGAGTGCCGCCAGTCGCTCCTTGAGATCCGTCCCCAACCGATCGAGAAAGTCCGTATCGATTCTGATCCCGGCAATCTCCATCCTGGCCAGGATCGGCACCAGCGGCAGTTCGATCTCTTCGTACAGGGCGGTTCCCCCCCGCGCCTCGAGCTGGCGACGCATCGGTTCCACGAGCATCTCGGTGGCGACGGCGCGCATGGCCGCCGCTTCGAGATCCGGGCCTTGCGGGCCTTCGAAGTCGAAGGCGCCTTGAGGTTGCTCGCTCTCGGCTTCTACACCGTCGACGAGGATCCCGAGCTCTTTCTCGGCGAGGGCGCGCAGATCGGGGGCGCGCTGGGCCGGGTTGACCACATAGGCAGCAAGGGCGGTGTCGAAGACGACCGGTGGCGGATCGATTCCCATCTCGGTGAGCGCCCGGACCAGGGGCTTGACGTCGTGACCGACCAACCCGGGAGCGTCGGACACTAGGAAGTCGAGATCCTCTGATCGCACAAAGTTGGCAGGGTCGCCGGCGACGACGACACCGGCGAGCATCTCCTCCTCCCACACCGGCTCGATGGTCAATGGTCCGTTGCTCCCCATATGCACCAGCTGTTTTGGATCACGCATGGAGACCACTTCGATCTCGAGCACTTCGACGGGGGCACTCTCCAGGCCACCCAGCTCGGCCAGCCGGTCCCACAGGCTGCGGAAGGCGAGGTCCTCGAACACGGGCCGGATGAGCTCCTCCTTGAACCCGGTGAGGGAGAAGTCTTCGAGATCGACATCGACCGGCACATCGCGCACCAGCGTCATCAGCTCGCGGTTGAGCGTGATCTGGTCCACAGATGCCACCACGTTGTCTCGTAGCTTCGGAGAGAAATCAGCGGCGGCGGCGATGACGCCTGCCACATCGCCGTGTTCGTTGATCAGTTTCGCTGCGGTCTTCTCCCCTACCCCGGGGACCCCAGGGAGGTTGTCGGACGTGTCGCCGCGAAGGGCGGCGTAGTCGACGTATTGGTCGGGGGCGACGCCGTATCGCTCCTGGAGCCAGTCGGCATCGGCCATGATGGTATCGGTGATGCCACGTCGCGTATACATCACGGAGACGCCTGGCTCGATCAGCTGGAAAGCGTCCCGATCTCCGGTAACGACGATGACCTCCCACCCCTCTCTTTTGGCGCGGTCGGCGACGGTGGCGAGCACGTCGTCTGCCTCGTAGCCGGCGATGCGCACCTGGCTGATCTGCATCGCCGTGAGCACATCCTCGATCAGCGGGAGTTGACCGGTGAACAGGTCGGGGGCCCGGTCGCGTTGCGCCTTGTACTCCGGGTACGCCTCAGAGCGGAACGTCGGTCCGCGGACATCCCACGCGACGACCATGGCGTCTGGGGACTCGTCGCCGAGCAGCTTGATCAGCATGGAGGTGAATCCGTAGACGGCGTTGGTCACCTGACCCGAGGGGGTCGCCAGGTCACTGGGGAGGGCGTAGAAAGCCCGATAAGCGAGGCTGTGTCCATCGAGTAAGGCAAGCTTGGGCATCATCGACCAGGGTACCCCTGGTCGATGATGCCGGTATTACGTATCACGTAGCCACCAGACCGCGTCGCGAAGCTTACGTGATACGTAATACGCGATACGTAATACGGCGAGTACGCGAGCCGCTGAAACGCTACGACTATGTATATAGGGAGGCCGGGGACCGGTGACCGATTACCTGATCAGCATCGACTCCGGGGGGAGGGGGAACTCGACCGTCCGGCCGAGGCCGGGGGCTACGACCAGGAACCCTTGGCCACGGGCATGGAGGCGATAGGCGACGAATTGGGCGTGGATCTGGTTTTGCCCAGAGGTTCCGGCGTATTCCGCTTGAGCGAGTGGCGTAAAGAACACCCCCTCGAGGGTCAGGTCAGCCTGACCGGCCCACAGGTGTGTCGTCGCCGAATCGCCCCACAAGGCCAGGTCATCGAAGTCGCCCTGATCGGGGGCCACCCACCTGAGAGCACCCGACCCACCTGCCATCTCTAGGTGGGCGTTCTTGGTGGCGTACAGCATGGTGTTGTTCATGATCAGCACGGCATCTCCGGCCTTCTTGAACGTACCTGAGCGGAGGAACACCCACGCTTCAGGGTCGACCGAAGCGAAGGTGACCGGGGTGGCGTTGATGGCAAGCGTCGCGCTCGACTCGACGTCGACCGATCCGGCGAAGACGACGTTGCCTCCCTGGAACACGATGGTGCGCTTGTTGACGAAAGCAGCGCAGTCCACATACCAGTTCCCTTGGGGAACCAGAGTGGTCGTGCTCGGTGGGCCCTCGATCGTGCACGGATACCCGGCAGCCGTCCACGACTGGAACCCGGCAGGCATCCCGGTCTCACCAACGGCCTGAATAAGGTCGTCGATGTGCGGAGCCGCCGCCTCGGCGCAGCCACGGATGTCCTGACCGTTCGCCACCGTCAGCGCCGAGGTGGCCCACGAAATGGCTGGATGGACCGTCGCATAGTCCGGCTTGCAGTTGTACCGGTGGTCGATCGGCGCCCTGGTCAACCGCGCGTTGAGAGCCGTCGGGTCCGGATTGGGAGGGTTGCCGCCGCCAGAGGTGCAAGCAGGGAAGTTGCAGCCGGGTGTCCCCGGAGCCAGGGTCTTGATCTTTCCGCAACCTTCACCCGCGGTGAGCCCGCTCACCAGGTGCGTCCCGGTTTGATTGCTGCACCCCTCTGGGCCGTCGGCGCGGAGCACTGCATTCGATCCGTCGATGTCGATGACGCCGTCGCTGCCGGCACAACCGTCGCTGCCGTCCGAGTCGGAAGCCGCCACTCCGGTCAGCAGCCCTGGCTGGAGGCCGTTGTCGGGGTCGCCGTCCACATCGTCGCTGAAGACGGCATCGATGTAGATGCCCCCGTTTCCCGAGCTGCGGATCGTCTGACATCCGGTGCGATCCAGCACGAGCAGGTTGATCGGCACCAAACCGCCCGAGGTCAGCGTCGACTTGGCAACGGTGTGCACATTGGCATCGAGCGTCTCGACTCCGGCAAGCCTGGAAAAGGTCGTGGCCAGCTGAGACTCGATGGCGACAGCGAAGCGATCGCATTGATCGCCGTCGGCCGAGGATGTCGGTTGCGAGAGGGCGCCCCGGACCTCAGATTCCATGAAGGTACTGGTATCAGCAACCGGATATGAGACCGTCACCGTGAAGCGGCCCTCGATGGTGGATTCGACCACCTCTGTGGTGTCCGGGGCACAGATCACTGGGAACGTGTCACAGTCGATCCCGGCGAGGGTTTCCACACCGCGGGCGTTGGCGATCACATACGCTTTGGCCGTCTGGCACGCCTCGCGCCCGTTCCCGGTTTCGGCGACCGTGATGGCTGCTGCCGCAGCCGCCGCATCGCTGATCGACTGCTGGTTGGCTCGATAGCCCCACAAGCCTCCGAGATCGATGACGAGCCCGGTTATCAGGAGCATGGCAACCATGAGCAATGAGACGAGGACGAGCACCGAACCCGATTCGTCGTCTTTGACCCTGCGCAGCCGGTCGGTGAGCATCAAGGGTCTAACCGTTCGAACCTGCTGGTTGCCTTGCCGGTCAAGATTGGTTTCATCGAAAACACGATCGCTTCTATCCAACCTTCACGCTGCAGCTCCACCTGGACGACGGTGTCATCTCCAGGCGCCATGTTCTCAAAACACCAGTCCGCCTGCTCGGTGGCGGCGTCGGTGGTCTGCGACCCGGTCAGCCGGATCCTGGAAAAGTCGGATGGGTCATCGCCCGATCCCTGGGCGACGCAAACGACGCGGCTGGGCTCGGCTGGACTCATCGTGCCGGTTGCTGCGCGCTCGGCCACCCGTGCCACGTCTCGTAGCCACTGCTGCATCGAGCCGGCATCGGCAACCGGATAGGTCGCACCGAATCGAGAGGCCTCACGTGCCGCACCCTCGATCGAGATGTTCTGGTGGTGGGTGAGGCCGAACGTCGTGATTCCGAGGAGGATCATCATCAGCAGAGAGGTCACAACCGCCATCTCCACCACCGCAGCGCCACGTTCGGCATGCAAGCCCGGTGTGCTCGGGGTGCTGGTCGTCGGCTCGTTGCCGGTCGGGCGCCGGCTCGAGAGAGTGAATCGCATCGGAGTTCCTTGGCGTTTGCTTCCGATGCCGCTACCCGAGCTCTCTGCTCAGCAGAGCTTCAAACTCACCTGAGCTCTCTGCTCACCAGAGCTTCAAACTCACCTGAGCCCCACGCCCACCTAGAGTATATAACTACTACTCTCCGTAGTCAAGTCATGCATGATGGCTATAGTCACTCCGAAACCGACGAGCGCTCGCGAAGGGAAATTTCATGCAGGGACAGTGTTTCGGCGTGTCTGGGAGTGACTAGTCAGTAGAGGCAACGAGGAGGAGCTCATCTTCCGGCTGAAGGCTGATGACTGACCGCTGACGACTGGAAGCGAGCGCAGCGAGCGACTTACTCCACGATCCGGATCGGATTGCCGTCGATGTAAGCCGACCAGGTGGTGACGTCCCTGATGAGGGCGGATCCGGTGTAGTTGTATTCCACCCGGAACCAGCAGGTGTCGCCGGAACAGGTGTAGCTTTCCGGCAGGGCGATGGTGAACTGCACGATCCGGTTGTCGAACTTGCTACCACCAGCCCCGTTCTTCATCTCGAACGAACAGCCCGTCCCGGACCCGGGGCTGTCACCATCGAGGTCGTACACGACCCAGGCGCAGCTGAGCGTGTCGCCGTTCCCTGCAATGATCTCGATGGTGTCTCCGGTGTTGGGGCTGCCGCCGAAGTCACCGGCGTCCCAGATCTCGACGATGAGGTTCTTTCCCGCATACTTGGGCTTGACCTTGGCCAGGTAGAACTCGGTGGATGACCAGGCAACGTCGTTGGCGAAGATCGACATATCCTGAAGCGCCGAGATCGACGGAGTACCGCCCGTCCCGGTCACCCGCAGCGAGTACTTGTTCAGGGCATACGGGCAGCCACCGGTGTTGAACAAGCCGGGACAGGTGCCGGGTTCGTTGTGCGCCACCATCACCCGCAGCGGGTATACGCCTGCGCCCCTGTCAAAGCTGCCACAGCTGCCCTCGGTCGCCATGTCTTCCCAGATCTTGTCGATGTCGGAGGCCGCCATGTCGCCGAACTCGTTCCATGACACGTTCCACCATGCGTAGTACTGCTCCCGACCCCCATCGTCGTAGCCGTCCTGCCCGGGCCCCGCGTCGTTGTAGGCGTTGTAACTGACCACACACAGCAGTTCGTTGCCGTCCGTGGTATCGAGGGGGGTGGCGTCTGGCCCGTACAGCATGAAATAGGTGATGAAGTCGTCGGTGATGTCGAGGTCGGGCGGTCCAAAGCTCTCGTATCGGCTCCATGAGTCGGGGTTCGGCCAGTAGTCGCCGGTCCAGTCGTCGCTGTTCGTTCCGGAGCCATACCGCCACTGGGCGAAGAGCGGCCCGTCGAAGATCTCCACGGTGAGGCCGCTGGAGCCCTCGGGGACCACAATGCCGTACAGGTAGCCGCCCTCTGCGTCCCATAGACCTGGGTTGACGCTCTGCCGCCAGTCGTCGTGGATGATGCAGTCATTGCCGAAGGTGTCGGTGAGCCCGTACCCGTCTCCGTAGAGGGTGAGATCTACGTACTCCTTGTCCTTGCACGGGGACGTATACCGGTCGCCCCAGCTCGACGGGCCGTAGGTTCCTGAGATGCTGGCCCAATAACCGGGGTCGGACGCGCTTGCGGGGGCGTACTGGGAGTAGTCCCGTCCGAAGGTGTCATCCGGGCTCCCCATCAGCAGCGGCGGGCTGTACTGGGCGACGGCGGTCCTGGCGATGTCCACGTCGCCGAGCCCGAAGACCTTCATGAAGAAGGTGTCCACCTGATCGGTGATCGTGACCCGCAGCTGGCTGCTGTTCTCCAGCAGGGTGGGGTCGTCGTCGTAGTCGAGCACGGTGACGGTCGTTCCGGAGGCGCCGTCGTCGTACCCGTTCACCACTGCGGCGGCGAGCGCCTCGGTGTGCGCTTCGGTCCGCAGGTCGGGCTCGTAGACGACCCCGGCGAGGGCGGCGGCGTCTGCTCCGTGTTGGATCTCGATGCTCTGCCAGAACAACCACCCCAGGTCGACCGCCATGGCGGCCGCCCCCATCAGGACGACGAGCAGGATCGCCATCAGCGGCAGGATGGCTCCTCGCTCCTGTGTGCGGAGCCGGTTACGATGTTTGAGTGCCACGGTCATAGCCATCGCCGGTCAACACGGTGGAGGATCGGTGCCGAACAGGTCGGGCTCCATCCTCCCCATTGAGGTCTCGTGCCAGATCTGGTCGGCGAACCCGAGCACGCCGGTGACCCAGGTGTGGGTGTAGGTGACCTCGACCCCGATCGTGTCCACCCCGTCGGACGGATCCAGCGAGGTGTCGCGCGAACAGGGTGGGTAATCCTCGGGACTCCCATAGGTGACCGGATCCACGATTGCCGGGTCCGGACATGGATCCCACCCACAGGGCACCCCGTCGGCGTCGACGGTGTACCGGTCATAGACGCCCTTGGAACCGTCGGGGTTGCCCTTGAAGATGTCGACATGGATGACCCAATCCAGGCTTGCCGCCCCCACCAGGCCCTCTTCGAAGGCGTCGAGAATGTCGATGTCGGCAGAGCCGTCGTTGCCGAGCACGGTGGCGCGACGGGTCGCCTGATTGGTGGCATGGGCCATGGTGAGTTTGTTCTTGAACGCCAGACCGAACTCGAGCATCCCGAACACGAGGAGGATGAAGATCGGCACCACAATGGCCATCTCCACCATCACCGCGCCGCGATCCTCGCCGTTCCTAGCCGCGAACACGCGCATCGTCGCACCCCTCACACCGGTGGCCACCCACCGTGGTTATATGAGTGCTATCGGTGGTATCAGAAGGGAACTTGACCCCACCTGGGCACTTTTTCTAGGTCGGACGACCCAGATACAAAGTCGAGAGTCAACAGTCGAGAGTCGAGAGGCAGAATCCGGCTCTTGTTGCGAGGTCCGGACTCAGGACTCCGGACTCCGGACTCTCGACCGCCTACTCGACGATCCGGATCGGGTTCCCCGCGACGTACACCGCCCAGGTGCTGCCGTCGTTGACCTGGGCCCCGGGATCGTAGTCGTACCGGAATCGAAACCAGCAGCCGTTTCCTGAACAGGTGTAGGCGTCGGGGATGGGGACGGTGATGGTGAGCAGTTGGCCGTTGAACCGCTTGTCCGGAGCGCTGATTCGGCACTCCCCCATCGGCTCGGATTCTCCGCCGTCCGACTCCCACCTGCAATCGGGGATATTCCCGCTGCCGTCGACGATGGTGATCTCGTCGCTTCCAGCGCCAAACTTGATGTCCCCGACATCGAACAGCTCGATGATGAGGTCCTGGCCGGCGTGCTGTGGCAACACCTTGGCGAGGTAGATGTCGGTGCCGGTGGCACCGCCGGCTCCGGGGTTGGCGTAGGTCGCCATGTCACCCAGACCGTAAATGCTCACATTCGGACCGGTGGTGGTGACCCGTAGCGAGAACTTGTTGTAGCTCCTGGTGCTGCTGTCGTCCTCGATCATGATCCGCAACGGATAGATGCCGGGCCCCCGGTCGAAGCTGGCGGCACAACCCGGCTCCTTATCCGCCGAGGTCGCCATGTCGTCCCACAGCTGGCCGATCAACGACTGCGGAGAAACGTCGGCCCAGTCCTGCCAGTCGTTGTCCCAGCCGCCGACATCGTCGTCCCTTCCGCCAGACCACCTGTCGCCGCGCGGGGTGTACCTGACCGAACACAGCAGCTCGTTGCCATCTGTGGTATCCAACGGGGTGGCATCGGGCCCATACAGCATGAACCAGAAGATGCCGGGGTCCCTCTCGTCACCGGTGAGGATCTTGTCTGCGGAGTAGCTGTCCCAGTTTCCGCCATACCACGGGCCGTCGAAGATCTCCACCGCCAGGGCGCTTGCCCCCTCTGGCATCTCGATCCCGTACAGGTAGCCCCCGGAAGCACTGAGCAGGCCCTCGTTCTGCGAGCGACGGTGCTCCGGGTTTTGTGGACAGCCCGATCCTTGATTACTGCCGCTGCACCCGGCACCGAAGCGGTCTCCGTGGTCCTTCTTTGACCAGGTCCCTTGGGTCAACAGGAAGTATCCTGGCAAGAAACCAGTCGACGGGTCGGCCCCCAAGGTGGGGTCGGGACTGCCAAGAGCGATGGGGAGCACGTACTGAGCGACCGCGGTGCGCGTGATGGCCACGCTGTCCAGCCCGAACACCTTCATGAAGAAGGTGGGAACCGAATGGGTGACCGTCGCCCGGAGCTGGTTGTCGTTATCAACCGCCGTTGGGTCGTCCACGAAGTCGACGATCTGGACCGTGTCCGACCCGCCAAGGGACGTATCCACATACCCGTTTTCCGACGCCGCCGCCATTCCCTCGGCGTGCGCCTCGGTCCGCAGGCTGGGTTCGTACACCACCCCGGCGAGGGCTGCGGCGTCTGCACCGTGCTGGACCTCAATGCTCTGCCAGAACAACCAACCCAGATCCACCGCCATCGCCGCCGCCCCCATCAGCACGACCAGCATGATCGCCATCAGCGGCAGGATGGCGCCCCGCTGATCGTTCGAGCCGACCGACGATCCGGGCCCATCTGTTGCGCCTGGGGCCTGGCCGTTCATGAACGCACCCATCTACTCGACGATCCGGATCGGGTTGCCGCCGATCGACGCCTTCCAAGTGGTGACGTCCCTGAGCTGACCGCCGCCGTTGTAGAAGTAGTGGACCTCCCACCAGCAGCCGTTGCCACTACACGTGTAGTCGTCGGCGAGGGGGATCGTGAAGACGAAGTAGCGGTTGTCCCCGGCGCCGTTGTCGATGGCATACGAGCACCCGGTGCCACTGGCGACAACTGCGAACTCGTTGTCCCACTCCTCCCACGTGCAGTTGGCCGGTGGGCTGCCCGCCCCGTCCCAGATCTCCAGGTAGTCGCCGGAGCCGGTGTCGGGTCCGTCGCCGGCGTCGAACACTTCGACGACGAGATCCTTGCCAGCATACTTTGGCTCGACCAGTGCCAGATCGAACGCGGTGCCGGCGAGCTGGACGTCGTTGGCGAAGATCGACATGTCGGTCATTGCGGAGACGGAGGGCTGTGGTCCCGAGGCCGAGCTGACCCGCAGGGAGTACTTGTTGAACCCATAGGCGTCGGGGTGGTCCTCCACGACCACCCGGAGTGGGTAGATCCCGGCGCCCTTGTCCCAGTTTCCCTGACAAGTCTGCATCTCGTCGGACGTGGCCATGTCGTCCCAGAACGTCGCGATGTTGGCCG
>JADFIY010000027.1 GCA_022566415.1 Acidobacteriota bacterium | reverse complement strand
CCCCTCCACAACCGACCAGGAAGACCCACCCCATGACCACCACCACCTGTCAGGGAAGACCCGCGACACCTGTACGGGATGTCCCGCGCCACTACAACCCCGTATGCGCCGGTGTGAGCCCTGGGTATGGCCCTCTATTTGAGGAGCAGGGTTCCAATCCTCCTCGAGGTGATCACGGCGCCGATCGTCGCCATCGTGATGAGGAAGGCGACGTTGATGAGCATGGTCCAGTCGAGGACGCCGAGAGTCAGGCCGCGCACCAACCGCACTCCGTGGAAGAGAGGGGAGAACCAGGTGAGGACCTGAATGGCTGGGGGATAGACGTCGATCGGGTAAAAGGTCGCCGAGAAGAGAAACAGCGGCAGGGTGACCAGCGACACCAGATCGAGGTCCTGCCAGGTGCGCATGAAGGTGGCGGCTGCGGTCCCCACCGCGGCGAACGCAAACCCGATCAGGACGGCTGCCGGGAGAGCGAGCAGCCCCCACCACGAATCGATGAGTCCCATCACCGTCATGACGATGACGAACGCCAGCGAGTAGGTAGCGCCCCGGATCAGCGACCAGGCGATCTCACCAGACGCCACGTCGACCGGCTGCATCGGGGTGGCCAAGATTCCGTCGTAGGTCTTGCCGTATCTCAGCTTGAAGAACATGTTCGTCGACTCGAAGATCGCTCCGTTCATGGCGGAGGACGCGAGCATGGCAGGTGCGACGAAGGCGGCATATGACACCACCGACCCATCCGGTGCGACCACGTCGCCAACCAGTTGTCCGATGCCGACCCCGATTGCGAACAAATAGAAGATCGGCTCGAAGAACCCGGAAGCGACTACCGGCCAGTAGGCCTTGGTCGACAGGTAGTTGCGTTCGACCAGGTAGCGGCCTCGCCAACGTGACGAGATCGGCGGGACGACGCGGGTGACGAGGCCCTCGGAGGTCATGGCAGCAGTTGCTCCCGGAACGGTTTCATGGCAAGAGCCATCCCGCCCGCGGTCAGCGCCAACAGGTAGGTCACGCTGACCCACGGATCAACCACCGTCGGGATTCCGAGCATTACCGCCCGGCACAACTGCACACCGTGGAACAGCGGAGTGACGTATGCGACGGGCTGCATCCAGCCCGGGAGCTGGGTGATGGGGAAGAAGGCGCCGGAGAACAAGAACATCGGGATCACGACGAAGCGAAAGAACGTAGGGAGGGCAGCATCGCTGTTGGTCCTGGTGGTGAAGGCGGTGGTGATGGCGCCCATCGACACACCGACGAGCAGGGCGGGAACGGTGGCTGCAAGCGACTGCCACACAGGTGCTACCCGGAACATCACGACGACGAAGGCGAACACCACCGACACCATCAACACCCTTGCCCCGATCCACAGCATGTGACCGTTGACCAGGGCAGGGACACCAATCGGGGTGGCGAGTTTGGCGTGATACGTCCTCGTCCATTTGACGCCCGCCCTCACCTTCCACGCCCCCTCGCCGGCACCCGTCTGCATGGCAGTGGCGGCGAGCAATCCAGGGGCGAGGAAGTTCAGGTAGCTGGCGCCATCCAGGCCCGTAGGCAGATTGGCGTCGACGAGCGTTCCGAGCCCGACCCCCATCGCCAGCAGATAGAGGATGGGGTTGAAGAACGAGGAGAAGATCGAACCCCGCCATACCCGGCGATATACCTTCGCCTCAGATTCGGCCACCCGAAGAGCCAGCGGTATCGCCATCAGTCCTCCAGAGTCCCACGGGTGAGGCACAGCGGCGAGCGAACTGCGAGCCGCTCAGCAAGAATGATCATCGGGTCTGGTGCCATCAGTCGTCCAGGGTGCGACCAGTGAGACACAGCGGCGAGCGAACTGCGAGCCGCTCAGCAAGAATGATCATCGGGTCTGGTGCCATCAGTCGTCCAGGGTGCGACCAGTGAAACGAAGGAAGACGTCCTCGAGCGTGGAGCGACGGACGAGCACGGTTTCCGGGTCGAGACCCTCTGCGTGAGCCTTCTCCACGGTTGCGTCGGCGTCATCGGTATAGAGCAAGGCCCGATCCGCCAGCACCTCGACCCGGGGGGCCAGGCCTTCGAGGCGTTCGGCGATCTCCTCGAGGACGCCGGCGGGAAAGCGAAGCTCGACGACCTCGGGTCGGCTGTACTGGTCGATGAGCGAACGTGGCGATCCCTCACCGACGATCTTGCCCTTGTCCATGATGACCAGCCGGTCGCAGAGTTGTTCGGCTTCGTCCATGTAGTGGGTGGTGATGAGGAGGGTGACCCCTTGCTGCTTGAGGCGGTAGAGGCGGTCCCACAGCACATGGCGGGCCTGAGGATCCAGACCGGTGGTCGGCTCGTCGAGTATCAGCATCTCCGGCTCGTTGATCAAGCCCCTGGCGATGGTGAGCCGCCGCTTCATGCCGCCGGACAGTGCCTCCACCTTGGAATCCGCCTTTTCGGTGAGCTGGGCGAAGTCGAGGAGCTCTTTGATGCGCTCCGCGATCGCCGCCTTTGGCAGGCCGAAGTAGCGCCCGTACATGAACAGGTTCTCGGTAACGGTGAGCTCCTGATCCAGGTTGTCCTCTTGCGGAACCACGCCGAGTCGGGCCCGCAGCTTGGGACCCTCCGTCCTCGGGTCGAGGCCCAGCACCGAGAGCTCCCCTGCGGTGATCGGGCTGACCGCGCCGATCATCCGCATCACGCTGGTTTTCCCTGCGCCGTTCGGACCGAGGAAACCAAACGACTCTCCGGGGTCAACGTGAAAGTCGATCCCGTCGACGGCGATCGTGTCATCGAAGTGTTTGGTGAGTCCAGTGGCGGTGATCAACGGAGTAGGCATGAACGTCGCAGCGTACACGGGCACGGTGCCGGGACCAGCTGGCCTAGCCTGCCTGCGATGGAGGTTCACGACCACATTGTCGACACAATCGGCAACACACCGATGGTCCGGCTGGGCCGCATCCATCCCCACGGCAACCTCGTCGCCAAGCTGGAGTACCTGAACCCCGGCGGCTCGTCGAAGGACCGGATCGGGGTGGCGATGATCGAGCGGGCGGAGCGCAATGGGTGGCTGAAGCCGGGCGGCACGATCATCGAGCCAACCTCGGGAAACACCGGGGTCGCGCTGGCGATGGCGGCCTCGCTCAAGGGGTACAAGCTGATCGCGGTGATAGGTGACAAGCAGTCGGTGGACAAACAGGACCTGCTGCGTGCGTACGGAGCCGAGGTGGTTGTGTGCCCTTCGGGTGTGCCGCCGGACGATCCCCGTTCGTACTATTCGGTGGCCAACCGGCTGCTCGCCGAGGTGCCAGGCGCCTACATCCCCGACCAGTATTCGAACCCGGCAAACCCCCAGGCGCAGTACGACACCACTGGCCCAGAGATCTGGCGCCAGACCGACGGTGGGGTGGGTGTGTTCGCTTGCGGCATCGGCACCGGAGGAACGATCAGCGGGGTCGGGCGTTATCTCAAGGAGCAGAATCCGGAGGTGACGGTTGTCGGCATCGACCCCGAGGGGTCGATCTTCACCGCTGCATCCGACGACGAGGTGACCGGCTACCTCATCGAGGGCGTCGGTGAGGACTTCTGGCCGGAAACCTTCGACCCCAAAATCGTCGACTCATACGAAACGGTCTCCGACGATGAGGCCTTTGCCATGACCCGCCGCCTGGTCGACGAAGAGCGGATTCTGGTTGGTGGCTCGGGCGGCATGGCCGTGGTCGGGGCCTTCCGGGTGGCCGAGGAGCGACCAGACGACCTTGTCGTGGTACTGCTCCCCGACTCGGGCAGGAACTACCTGACCAAGATCTTCAACGACGACTGGATGCGAGAAAAGGGGTTCATTGAGTGATCAGTTGCCAGTTGTCAGTTCCCAGTTCCGAGTCCGGCAGCTGAGTCATCGTCTCTCCCGCGCAGCGGGGGAGACGCGTTGCGGCGATAGCCGTGACGCAGAGGGGGCTTTGGAGGACTGAACGTTCAGATGAGCCTGTTCGAGAGATCCAAACTCGCAGAGCCCCGCGGTTCTGCCGCTTGCGGGAGAGGCGAAGGCCCTGCTCAAACTCTCTCGAGGGCCTGAGACAGATCTTCTATCAGGTCTACTGCATCCTCGAGGCCGACCGATAGGCGGACCATGCTGTCCGTGATGCCGACCCTGACTCGCTCCGCTGGGTCCATGTCTGCGTGGGTCATCGTGACCGGGTGGGTCACCAGAGATTCGACGGAGCCAAGGTTCTCGGCAAGGGCCCACAGGTCGAGCGCGTCCATCAATCGCTTTCCCGCCGTCACTCCGCCCACCACCTCGAACCAGATCATGGCGCCGTAGCCGGAGGCCTGGCGAGTGGCGAGATCGTGCTGCGGGAAGGACTCCAGCCCCGGATATTGCACCGAGGTGACCTTGGGATGGGCCTCGAGGAACTGGGCGATCTGCAGGGCGTTGTCGGACTGGCGGTCCATCCGCTCCGACAGCGTCTTTACACCTTGCAGCGTCAGCCAAGCGACCTGAGGCGACATGATGGCTCCCGTGGCATTCTGGATGTAAGCAACCTGCTCATGGAGCTCGGCGGTCGCCGACACCACCGACCCGCCGACGGTGGCGTTGTGGCCATCGAGGTACTTCGTCGTCGAGTGGATCGACAGGTCGGCCCCGAGTTCGAACGGTCGCTGGTAGTAGGGGGTCAGGAAGGTGTTGTCCACCGCATGCGGAATCCCGTGGGCGTTGGCGATCTCTGACACTGCAGCAATGTCGGTGTACTTGAGGGTCGGGTTTGCCGGGGTTTCGGTCAGGATGAGTCTGGTGTCATCGCGCACCGCGGCGGCGACGGCGTCTGGATCTGCGGTGTCGACGAAAGAAAACTCGACCCCGAACCGGGAGAAGACGGTGGTAGCGAGGCGGTAGGTACCGCCATAGGCGACGTCGGAGACCACCGCATGATCGCCGGCGTTGAGGAAGGTGAGGAACACCGCGTTGATCGCGGCCATCCCGGTGGCGAAAGCCGCAGCATCGTCTCCGTCCTCGAGGACTGTAATCTTTTCCTCCCATGCGCGCACGGTCGGGTTGCCCGAGCGCGAGTAGGAGTAACCGGTCGCCATGTAGTCGTCGATCGACGGCTGAACAAATGTGGTCGATTGGTGGATCGGGGTCAGGATGCTGCCGGTGGTCGGATCCGGTGTCACTCCTGCGTGGATCTGCTTGGTGCGAAAACGCATGCCCTTGGCTTTGTCGTTGCCGCCAATCTACCGGGGGTCAGATCAGCCGGCGAAGAACGCGGGCAGTACCCCATCGATGCCAAGCAGGAAGAGGCCACCGATGACGATGCTCATAGCCGCCGTCAGCACGCCCATGGTGAGCTGCACCCGCCGCCCTTTCGACGCAGTGGCGAGCCCGAAGGCCGATGCCATGGTGATTGCTGAATTGGCAACCACTAGGCCGACCACGAAAGCGACCAGAACGGCGAGACCAGCACCGACGCCACCGGCGGTTGCTGCCGCCAGGAAGACGATGACCTGAGTTGGTGTCTCGGCGCCGATCCCATGCAGGGCCCCGATACCGACCGAAGAGACAGTCGAGTAGTCACCGTCGCCCGAGTGAGCGTGCTCGTGGCGGTGGGTCGGCGCTGCAATGCGGCTTCCTCCCCGCGATGCGGGGTCGGTGTCACCGTGGTGGGCCTCGGCGATGGCGGCGTGGTCGTGAGAGTGGCTCGTGCCGATTCCACCGATCATCCGCCGAGTGGTCTCGAAAAGGATGATCCACCGGCTTCTAGCGCGAAAATCACCACGTTCCTGAACGAGCGCGATGGCGACTGCGGTTCCGAGAACAATCAATGTGATCCCGACGAGCCTGCCCATTACCGCGTCGAGCCAGTTGGGGATGGTCGAGCCGAGGGCGATCGCCGCAATGCCGAGTGCGACGACAACCACAGCATGACCGAGCACGTAGAGGGTGCCGAGGAACATGCCCCGTCGACGCGAGTCTTGGGTTGCCGCGATGTCGGTGATCGCGACGATGTGATCCCAGTCGATCCCATGGCGCAGCCCGAGCAGGAGTGCGGCCACAACAAGCCCCACGGTGATTCCGGCGCCGGCTTCCATGACTTGAGGCTACCGGGTACGAAACCTCTCCTGTCGAATCCTCAGCGCGCACCGAGTGAGTGACCGGTCGTCTCGACAGATGACGAGCCTCTCTTTTCCCCTCTCTTGTCGCCGCTCGAGCCACGGCTCCGTACTGGCGACGCCGACAGAGATCGGATCGCGTCCTACTGCGGAGCGCTGTTTCTCCCGCTCTTGGCTACGGGCCGCTCGGGCACGGCGACAGAGACCGGATCGCGCCTCTTGTTGACCGGAGGCACCGGTCCCGATTTGCGCCTCATCGCCGCGACTGCGCTACGGATAGGGGTCGCCTGCGAGGAACGCGGCGATGACAGCTGCGGCGTCATCGGTAGGGACCACATACGAACGACCGTCGTTACCGGTGTGGAGCCTCACCGGAAGGGTCGCCCTTTCGATGTCGCCCGAGCGCAACGTCAGCCCGGAACGGCCCAAGTCGGCAATGAGCCCGAGGCTGAGCGACTCGTCGGCCGTGATGTTGTCGGCCAGCGTCGGCAGGAATAGCGGTAGGTTGAATGCACTCGATGGCGAGGTGATCTGGTCGAACAGACGAACCATGATCTCCTGCTGGCGTTGGGTTCTGGCGATGTCGCCTGTGCTTCCCGATTGCCACTTGCCATCTTTGAGGATCTCGGTGTGGCGAGAACGTGCGTAGGCGACGGCCATCTCCCCATCCAGCTTCTGGCTCCCGGCGTCGACGTCTAGCCCGGACTTGGCGTCTCTGGTTGCGTAGGAAAGGTTGATGGTCACCCCGCCGAGGGAGTCGACGATGCGCCCGAAGCCGCCGAAGTCGATCTCGATGTAATGGTGGACCGGTATACCGGTCTGCTGCTGCACGGTCTTGATCAGCAGGTCGGGGCCGCCGAACACGAACGCGGCGTTGAGCCGGTTGGTGCCGTACCCGTCGATGTCGGCCATGAGATCCCTCGGGAGGCTGAGCAGCTGGATCCGCTCGCCGGGCACTATGTGAGCGAGCATGATCACGTCGGTTCGACGCCCGGCGAAATCGCCGAAATTGTCTTCCCAGTCTTCGGGGAGGTCGGATCGGTCGTCGGTGGCGATTACAAGGAAGTTGATCGGTTCTGGCTCACCGCCAGGCGGGACTGCGGCGATCGTCGCCAGGCTGACCAGCTCGTCAGAAGAGATGCGGGTGATCCGTCCCGCGGTGTTGTTGACGTATGCGATCGCCCCGAACAGCGAAAGGACGGCGAGCACGAGCGCGACGAGGAACGCCTTCTTGAAAAACCCCCGCCCCTTCCGTCGCGGTTGCTCGGGGGGAGGCGGTGCTGGCGTCTTGGGGATGGCGGGGAACGTGTCGGTGACCGAGGCCATACGGCTCAGGATGCTAGGGAAGGAGGGAGAGTAGAGGCTGTTTTGAGTCGCGTGTCGCGAAGCTCGAGTCGGATTGGAAACCGGGTACTGGTCTCCGGCCCCCGGCCAACGGCCAGTCCTTCAGGGCTCGGGTTCGACTGGATCCGGGAACTGGGAACTGGGAACTGGCCTCCGGCCACCGGCTACCGGCCAACGGGTGTCCTTCAGGTCTCGGGTGGGAACTAGGACTAGGAACTGGCCTCCGGATACCGGCTGGCCGGAGGGAGACGAGCTCGCGCCAAGTCGGGCCGGGGACCGGCGACTGGGGACCGGCGACCGCCGACCGGGGACCGGGAAACTGGTCACCGGGAACTGGTATCTTCCCCGCTATGAATCTCAGTATCGAGTACTGCGCCACTTGAGGGTACAAAGACCGTGCCGTGAGCATGGTTGATCAACTGCTCGGGGAATTCGAGCACGACCTCGGCAGCTTCACGCTGATCCCGTCGACGGGCGGTGTCTACGAGGTGATCGTTGGCGACGAGCTTGTCTACTCCAAGAAGGAAACCGGCAGACACGCCGAGTACGACGAAGTGGCCGACCCTATCCGAACCCTCGTTGCCGCCGGCTAGCCGCCAGAGGCTCCCCAAATAGAGCGCGATCCGGTCTGCTTCGGCAAAGCCATTTGCGGAGTCGTGGCCCGAGCGGCCCGTGGCCTGGAGCGGAAAAATGGCGCTCCGCAAGACGGTGCGACGGTTTCTGTCAGTGTGGGCACTTGCGGAGCCGTGGCCCGAGCGGCCGTAGCCGAGAGCGGGAAAACTGGCTCTACCTCTATCGAGACGACCGGGCATCTATCGCTCTTACTCCACCCAGTACGGTCGGGTTCGGTCGACCTCGATCTCGGCACCGTCGACGAACGTTGCAAGCACCTGTGTCTCTCGCAGCTCGTCGGGCGTCACCTCGACCGGGTTGCGGTCGACGACAATCAAGTCAGCGGGGGATCCGGCGGCGAGGGGCGCCGGTTCCTGCAGGGCCGTCGCCTGGGTAAAGAGCCCGAGCGCGGCCGCCGGGTCCAGACCCTCTTCGACAACGATTCCGGCGCGGTCTATGGCCAGCGCCATCCCGGCAAACGGGTTGGGGGATTCGACCGGACAATCTGAACCCCCGGCGAGGGTCGCGCCGGCTCGTTGCAGCGAGCGGAATGGATAGGTAAAGGGAAGACGATCCGAACCGACGCGTTCCTCGAGCCAGTCGACCTCGGAGCCGAGAAACGCAGGTTGCACCGAAGCCACGATCCCCATTTGGCCGATTCGCTCCACGTCGGCCGGGTTCAGCACCGAGGCATGTTCGAGCCGTAGCCGTTCCGGCGAGGCGCCCCGTTGGATGATCGTCTCGTAGTGGTCGAGAACGGTGGTGTTCGCCCGGTCTCCGATGGCGTGGATCGCCACCATGCCTCCCGCCTGGAGTGAGGCACTGGCGAGCTCGAGATCATCCGGCGTCAACCGTAGCGTGCCGGTCTCACCAGGGGCATCAGCAAACGGGGCGTCCATCGCAGCGGTGTGACCACCGAGGCTCCCGTCGGCGAAGATCTTGACTCCTGCCCAACGCAGCCGCGGCCCGGCTCGTTCGATGCGCCGCCTGGCCTCGTGAAGGTCGTCCGTGGAGTGGGCGATGACATAAACATGCAGACGGATCGGCAGGTCGTCGGCGGCGGCGGCCAGCGTCTCGACCTCATCACCAAAGCTGGCCCAGGGCCCGTCGCCCAGACCGAGCATCGCTCCGATGGAGGTGAGGCCGATTCCTGCCAGCAGCGTCATCGCCTCCACCACGTCCTGAGGCGTGGGTTTGACCGCGGCGTTGAGGTGAGGCGAGACCAGGTCGATGGCGGTCTCGCGCAGCACGCCGGTGGGGACGCCATCGTCGTCGCGGTCGATCACCCCACCGCGAGGGTCGGCGGTAGTTGCATCGATGCCAGCCGCGGCTAGGGCCGCGGTGTTGGCAATGGCCACATGGCCGCAGTACCGGTGGACGAGAGTTGGTGTAGAACCGGTGGCTCGATCGAGGTCCGCCCTCGTCGGCAGGCGCCGCTCGGCGACCACGGCGTCGTCGAATCGGGTGGCGATGAGGGCGGCGCCCGGTACGATCCGTGCCGCCGCGGCGCCGAGCACATCCCTCATCTCGGCGAGGTCGACGATGCCGCCGAGCGTTGTCCCGTTCAACGCTGCGGTGTACCCAACGGGATGGAAGTGCGAGTCCCGCAATCCGGGGAGGATGACGCCGTCTTCGTAGCGGTATTCGGCTTTGGCCTCTGCCCCAAGTTCCGACCGTCTGCCGACGGCGACCACGAGGTCATTGTCGATGAGGACCGCGTCGCCGAGCCGTCCGGCGGCCGTTTGGACCGCAGCGGCGCTGATCAGCGTGCTCATCGCAGGCGCTGTGGGACCAACGGGGCGACTCTGTCCGCCAACGGTCGGTGAAGGACGTCGTTCGACGCAAGCACCAACCGGGTTCCGGGGAGCGAGTCGGCACCGAAGGGATCGGTGACCCTTCCACCCGCCTCCCGAACGAGAAGGATCCCTGCAGCTTGGTCCCAAGGTGACACACCGAGTTCCCAATAGCCATCGAATCGTCCTGCGGCCACCCACGCCAGATCGAGAGCGGCCGACCCGAAGCGTCGGATCCCGTTCACCACCTCCAGGACCGACCCGACTACTGCGGCGTACTCGGCAGCGTGGTCCCCGTGGTCGTACGGGAACCCGGTCGCGACGATGGCCTGCTCGAGATGCTCGGTCGGGGAAACCTGGATCGCGACACCGTTGAGCTCGGCACCCGCACCGGCCTCGGCGGTGAAGCATTCGTCTCGGAATGGATCCAAAACGACGCCTATCAGCGGTGTAGCGCCGTCCCACAGGGCGATACTGACGGAGAGGTGTGGGATGTTTCTGATGAAGTTCACGGTTCCGTCGAGCGGATCGATGAACCATTGACGACCGCCGGACTCCATCCCCCCTCCCTCCTCGGCAACGATGTCATCGTCACCGCGCCCGGCTCGAATGATGTCGACTATCGCTTCCTCTGATGCCCGGTCGATTTTGGTCACGGGGTCGAATCGGCCCTTGTACTCGGCCTCGACGGCGCGTCCGAAGCCGTCGGCGACGATCGCCGCTCCTGCCCGCGCTGCGGCGACGGCGATCTCGAGATCAGTCATGGACCGAAGAGTAGAGGAGGGCTCGCTGTCGTCGCGAAGCGCGCAAGACGCGGGGTAGCAATACAGAGGGGGATTTGGGGGAGCAGTGGTCGGTGAGCTCAATCGCGATCGACAAGCTCCCAAAGCCCCCTCTGCTCGCAGGCTGCGCTTGCTCGCGCCTCCCCCGCGGCGCTGCCGCTTGCGGGAGAGGCAGGACTTGGCTCGGAGCTCAAATCCTCTCCCTCACTACGCTCTCCGCGCCATGGCTCCATACCTTGCCGTCCTGCTGAGCGCGCTGCTGCTGTGGGCCGCCTTTCCGCCACTCGATCTCGGTCTGCTGGCATTTATCGCCCCGATCCCGTTTTTCTGGGCCATTCGACGGGTTGAGCGCGGGCCCGATGCTGTTGCTCTCGGCTTTCTGTGGGGGAGCGTTTTCTTCGGCGGGCTTCTGTATTGGATCTCCGTCCTCGGGTTCATCGCCTGGTTCCCTCTCACCATCGCCCTCGGCGCCTACTTCGCCGCCTATGGCTTCATCGTGTGGTCCTTTCGTCTTTGGCCGGCATGGCGGTGGTGGTTGATCGCCATCGGAGCGTGGGTCGGGATGGAGTTCATTCGCGCCCGGTTCCCGTTTGGCGGTTTCCCTTGGGGGAACATCGGGTACAGCGCGGCCGGGTTTTCCCCATTGCTCGGAACCGTCCAATGGGTTGGGCCTGTGGGCTGGAGCATGCTGGCGATAGCCCTCTCCGCCGGGGTGGTCCTGATGTTTGAGGACCGCGTCCACAACTGGCGGTTTGTCGTTGATCCCGCGGTGGTGATCCTGCTGCTCGCCATCGCCGGGAGCCTCTTCGCCCCCAGCGCCGACGGGACGCCGATGCGGGTGGCGATCGTCCAGGGAAACTCCCCGTGCCCGATGGTGCATTGCCAGAACGAGAACCGTCGCATCTACGAGTCGCATCTCCGGCTGACTGAGACGATCCCCGATGGGGGTGCCGACCTTGTGGTGTGGCCGGAGAACGCCACGGGGACTCCCTACGAGCCAGGCGGGAACGACGCGGTGCAGGGAGCGATCATCGAGCAGGCATCGCGGATTGGTGCCTACTTCCTGGTGTCCGGCACGCGGATCGTCGAACCAGACTCCTTCGTGAACGTCAACGTCCTGTACTCGCCTGATGGGATCAAGCTTGGCGAGTATTGGAAACGGCACCCCGTTCCGTACGGCGAATACGTGCCGCTTCGCGGCCTGCTCGGCTTCATTCCCCAGCTAGACCAGGTGCCACGCGACATGATCTCTGGAACCGAGCCTGTCGTTTTCCAGATCGGAGAGGATGGGCTTGGCTCGGTGATCTCCTTTGAAGGTGCGTTTGCTCGGAGCATCCAGTCGATCGCCGCCAACGGCGCCCAGATGATGGTCGTCAGCACAAACGAAAGCTCGTTCGGCGAGACCGCCGCTTCCGACCAGCTGATCGACATGACCAGGGTCAACGCCGCTGCCATCGGGCAAGATCTGGTCCACGCCGCAATCACCGGTCGCTCGACCTTCATCACCGCAGACGGATCCGTTGGGGAGAAAACCGCTCTCTATGAAGAGGCGGTGTTGTTCGGAGACCTTGCGATGCGGTCGGCCGGACCCACGTTGTTGACCCGGTTCCCCTACTGGCCGCTCGTACTGGCCTTGGGATTTGCTCTCATCGGGCTCTTCTGGCCGGGCGAGGGCGGTATCGAGGATGTGGTGGGACGCCGCAGGGCGGGCCGCAGGGAGAGCTAGCCGTGGCCCGAGCGGCCGCACCCAACCGCGGGAAAATGGCTCCACTTCCGTCGAGACGACCGGTCGCTATCGGTGCGCGCCCTCAACGGCTTCCGCTGGGGACCTGTGACTGGGGACCGGTGACTCAGTTCTGAGTGAGGACGCCGCGGAGGCGCGGGTACTTGACCGGCTTGTGCACGTGGCAGAAGTCAGCACGGTTGTATTGAGACAGGACAGTCCTACAAGACTTAGATGAACAGACACGCCCGGTGGCGTACGTCTTTGGTCGACGCGACCGCCCTTGAGGGCGACTGGCTTTCATGATGTCGGACATCGGGGACCTCCGGAAAGGATTGTAAAACCCGCACACGCGGTTCTTGGCCGGGCCGCGCCGAAAATAGGTTCGAAGTCGTTGAGCACCCCATACTCTATTTCCACTACGCTGACATTGCAAATTTTCCGGATCGGGTCCTACTGCGGAGCCCCATTTTTCCCGCTCTTGCCGCTTCGCGGCGGGCCGCTCGGGCCACGGCTCCGCACATGCCCGCGGTGACAGAGACCGGATTCTCCGTATTTGCGGAGCCTCTAGGACGCCTCGTATGCGCTGAGGGCGTCATCCAGAATGTTGATGCCGGCATCCAGGTCGTCGATCGACACGTTGAGTGGTGGGACGAACCGGATGACGTTTCCGTCGGGTCCGCAGTTCAAGATCACCAGCCCATGGTCGACGGCGTAGGAGGCAATAGCTGGAAATGCCTTTGGATCCGGCGTCCGATCGGCGCCTACCAGCTCGACCCCGATCATCAACCCCAGGCCCCGCACGTCACCGACGGTGCCGTGGCGTTCCTGGAGGTCACCGAGCCGAGTGAAGGCGTGGTCCGAACGTTCCGCCACTCCGGGGATCACGTCCTTTAGGGCGTTCACCGTCGCCGCCGATGCTGCGCACGAGATCGGGTTCCCGCCAAAGGTCGTGCCATGGGAGCCAGGCTCCCATTTGGCGAGCAGCGCCTGTGACGCCCCGACCGCCGACAGCGGCAGGCCGTTGGCGATCGCCTTGCCCATGACCAGCACGTCGGGGCGGATGTCGTACACCTGGCTGGTGAACCAGTCACCGGTACGGCCGAACCCTGTCTGTATCTCGTCGAGGATGAGCAAGATCCCGTGCTCGTCGGCGATCTCACGGATAGCGCCGAGAAACTCGCGACTGGCCGGGTAGTAACCCCCCTCGCCCTGGAGCGGCTCGATCAGGAATGCCGCCACCTCCTCGGGCGTGATCACATGCTTGAAGGTGAGGCGCAACTCGTTGAGGGCATAAGCGTTGGCCTGCTCCTGGGACATGCCCCAGCGGTAGGGATGGGGATACGGCGTTATGAACACCGAAGGCATGACGGGGTGATACCCCTGGCGATATTTGACCCGCGAGGTGGTATAGGAGACCGAGCCCATGGTGCGGCCGTGGAAACCTCCTCGGAAGACGATGACGCCCTGGCGGCCCGACGTCTTCTTGGCGAGCTTGACGGCCGCCTCCACGGACTCGGCTCCCGAGTTCATGAACAGCACCTTCTCGATGCCGTCGGGTGCAACCTCGATGATGCGCTCCCCCGCGGTGACCAGCGAGTCGTAGAGGAACGCACCCCCGGCGTGCCAAAGCTTGCTGAGCTGATCCTTCGCCGCGGCTTCTACGGTTGGCGGGCGATGGCCGAGGTTGTTGACGGCGATGCCGCAGGCGAAATCGAGATAACGCTTGCCATCGACGTCGGTGATCCAGGTTCCCTGGCCGTCGACTACTTCGATCTCATGTTGGAAGGTAATGACGGGTGCGATGGTGTTGTGTAAACGGGTTGCAAGGTCGATCACGGGAAAGCCTCCTTCGTAAATGCTCTGGACGAGGTCGCTGGCGCCGCTACGGAGCGGCGAAGAGGTTCCTACGAGCGTCTCGGGGGGTCCCTGTCATATCGTCATGGTATCAGCGAGGCAACAGCTGGGTCGGCGAGGCGGAAACCCGGTCTACTTCCCTTGGAACTTCGGTTCTCGTTTGTCGGCGAACGCCGCAAGCGCTTCTTGGATGTCGTCGGAGTGCAGGAAGGCGGCATTCCACAGTGCGACATAGTCCAGAGCCTCGTCGATCGTGCGACCATCGCCTGCTCTGAGGACCGCTTTCGTGCCCTGCACCGCAAGCGGGGAGTTGGCGGCGATGAGCTCAGCCGTTTCCATCGCCGCCTCGAGCGTGGCATCGGCATCGGGCAGGATCTTGCTTATCAGGCCGAGTGATGCCGCCTCACCGGCGTCGAAATCCCTGCCGGTAAACGCAAGCTCAGCGACACTGCCCGGGTCGATGATGCGTGGAAGCCGTTGCAAGGTCCCCACGTCGGCGACCAAGGCGAGGCGGGTCTCGCGGATGGAGAACGTCGAGCCCGTTGCCGCATACCTGATGTCACACGCCGTGATGAGATCGACACCCGCCCCGATGCAGTAGCCGTGGATGGCTGCGATCACCGGCTTCGGGCACTCGGCGACCGAGGACACCGTGTGCTGCATGGTTTTGATCATTTTGCGGGTTGCCGCTCGGTGCGCCGCCGGCGAGGGTGGGTCGACCGCGTCGGAGTCGAGGCTCCCTGCTGATAGCGCCATTGCGAACGCCTCTAGGTCGAGGCCGACCGTGAAAACCCGACCCTTGGCGGCGACGACGATGGCCCGAATCTCTTCGTCTGCGCCAAGCTCCTCGATCGTTGCAGGGAACTCGGTCCAGAACTTCGGGGCGAAGGCGTTGAGCTTCCGGGCACGATCCAGCCAGACGATGGCAACCTGGCCACGACGCTCGGTGGTGATTGAATCCATGATGGGAGCGTAGAGGTGATCACCGTCCGCCAAAGCGCTCCAGACCGACGGCGAGCGCATCCGGCGTGTCGACGCTGAACCAGGAGCGACCGTCTTCGCCCCACGACCCCCACTCGTCTCGCTCGACGAGGGTGACCGACAGCCGGTCGAGGATGGCCAGGATGGAGAGGACGCCATCATCGAGGGCCGCTCGTACGATCGGTAGGCACGCCTTGCGGTAGACGGCGCACGTCACCTGCTCCCACCCGCCGTCGACCGGCACGACGGCATCGCCCCGGGTCTGGTGTAACCGAAGCAGCGTGTCGGCACGAACGAATGGTTGGTCAACGGCGACGAGGATGACGTCGCGCCCGTCGGCGTGAACGAGAGCTGCCTCCAGGCCGGCGAGTGGCCCCAACTTGCCGACGCGAAGATCGGGTATGCCGTCGAGCCCGTCGGAAGGTGCTCTGCCAACGACCACGACGTCGCCAACGGATTGTCCGGCGGCGATCACCCGTTGCAGCATCGGCAACCCATCCGCGTCGACGAGAGCCTTGTCACGACCCATGCGAGAGCTGCTCCCGCCGGCGAGCACGGCGACCAGCGGCTTCATCCCACCGACGGTAGCGGGAGCCGGACCCATTGCCGGTTCGGTCCAACAGACGAACCTGCCGTGCGGCGGCCTAACTCGCAGCGCCATAGGCAACGCCTAGAGTTTGGGTGATGGACAACCAGCTGATCCGCAACATCACATTGGGAATCGGTGGGCTCATCCTCCTCCTGGTGATCGTGTTGCTGCTCTTGTTGTTCCTGAACGACGACGGCGGCGATGCGGCGCCGTCAACCGCGACAACCTCAGCCGAGACCACGACCACGGCGGTGGAGACCACGACCACGGCCGTGGAGACCACAACAACGGCCGCGGAAACCACGACCACGGGAGCGGAGACCACCACCACCGTTGCCGAGACCACAACGACCACGGTGGCGCTGGACCCGCTGATACTTGCGGACGACGGGATCGGTGGTGTTGGCTTCGGCGCCACACCGGAAGTGGCCATCGCCTACGCCACGGCGGTCCTGGGACCTCCCGACTTGGACACCGGGTGGATCGACGGCCTCTCCAGCCCGTACGGGGTGTGTCCAGAGCCAGAGGTGCGCGGTGTCGAATGGGGCACGAGCGCCAGCGGATTCGGCTCCGCGCTCACCCTGCTGTTCACCAACGGTGCGACGACCCACGCCGCCCCCGGTACCGAGCATTTCTTCGGGTACTACTACTTCGGTGGAACCCCTGCCTTGGCTACCGTCGAGGGGATCAGCTACGGGTCGACGAATCTGGACCTGCAGACTGAGATTCCGTCGGTTGTGATCGACGATGACCCCTTCGATCCATCGGCGGGGGCATGGGTGTCAAACGTCGATCCCGCCGACCAGAACCTGCTGTGGGGGTTCAGCACCAGCGTTGATCCCTCCGGTACGCTGATTTCGGTCAACGGCGGCAGCACCTGCGGCGAGTAGGGGAACTCCAACCCTCATCGAGCGTGTGCGCTGACTACGAACTCCTTTTGGTGGCGGCTCATGACCGGTTGGACCCACCCGTGTCTCAGAAGTTCGGCCCGGAGCTTCTCGGCCCCTGCCGCACTGAGCCCATGTTCGCCAGAGGTCTGCGCTTCGACGATGATCAGCCGGCCGCCGGGGGTGAGCACGCGTCTGATCTCCTCGAGACCGGCTACTGGGTCCGTCCAGTGATGGAAAGCGGACACCGTCCAGACGACGGTGAAGGTGTCGTCGGGAAAGGGAAGCGCCTCGACGGCGCCAACCTCGAATTCGACGTTTTCTAGACCCTCTGCCCGACGCCGGGCGATGGCGACCATGGCCTGGGAACGGTCCACCCCCACTGCCCGGCCCTTGGTCACGATCCGAGCGGCCCGGCGCACCGCGGCGCCGGGGCCACATCCGATGTCGAGGGTCCGGTCACCCGAGGAAAGGTGAGCGAGAGCCACGACGAGGCTGTTCGACGCCGGATTTTTCCACAGCCAGGAGTAGATCGTTGATTTGACCTTGGGCCACTCCCGCTCGTCTGGCATGTTGCCCTCACCGGTCGATGGTCCGTAGCAGGCGATGCATCACGACCTTAGGGCTCGCTGCGCTCGCTCCCAGTTCCCAGTTGGCTCGTCGCCAGGTTGACTCGCGACTCGCGACTCACTTGATCTCTACCCCGCCATCGCCCTCGACGATGCGGCCTATGACCGAAACCTCGTGGTCGTGCGACTTGAAGCCCTTCGTGATCCGGTCGACGTCCTCCTCTGCGGCGATGGCTACGAAGCCGATCCCCATGTTGAACGTCCGGAACATCTCTTCGTCCTCGATCGAACCCAGGTCCTTGAGAACGGCAAACACGTCTGGGACCTTCCAACGGCTGCGCTCGATGATTGCACTCGTGCCGCCGGGAAGGATGCGGCCGACGTTGTTGGGTAGCCCGCCCCCTGTGATGTGGGCGAACGCGTGGGGCTTGGCCCGTGCCAGGGCATTGGCCGCGGCAGGCGCGTAGATGACCGATGGTGCCAGCAATACTTCCGCCCCAGGCCGGTCGGTGCCCGGAAAGGTGGCATCGAGGTCGAGTTGGTCGACAATGAGAGCGCGAACCAGCGAGAAGCCGTTGGCGCGGAGGTTGGGGCTGTGCACTCCAATGATCACATCGTCCACGGTGATTGCCGTGGTGTCGATTTCGTCGCCGAGGTCGACGATTCCGAGCGCGGTCCCAGCCAGGTCGAAGCGGTCCCCTTCCAGTATCCCTGGATGTTCGGCGGTCTCCCCTCCGAGCAGCGCCACGTCGGAGTCATCGCAAGCATTGGCGATCGACTCGACGATGGCCTCCACCCTGTCGAGATCGAGGAAGCCGATGGCGATGTAATCCTGAAGCGCAATCGGGGTGGCCCCGGCTGCGGCAAGGTCGTCGCCGACCATGGCGAGCAGGTCGTAGCCGAGGCCCTCGACCAGGCCGGTGATGCGTGCCAGCTCAGCCTTGGTGCCGACGCCGTCGGTTGCCATCATCAGCACTGGCTTTTCATACCCGGGTGGGACCCGGATTCCGGCGGCGAAGCCGCCGAAACCGCCGATAACGTCGTCGGTCCACGTTGCCGTAACCCGCCAGCCGATCCGTTCGATCAGCTCCTGTGCTTTGTCGAGATTCACGCCGGCGTCACGATACGTCGTCATCAGGCGCGTTCCAGCACCAATTTGACATCCGCAGGTGGAACCTCGGTTGGATACGAACCGGAGAGACAGGCTGTGCAGAAGCCGGCACCGTCGACTCCAGTCGCTTCGAGGAGCCGATCGAGCTCTAGGTAAGCGAGGGTGTCGACGTCGAGGAAGGCGGCGATTTCATCGACGTCGCGGCCCGCGGCCAGCAGGGTCGACCGGTCGCCGGTGTCCATGCCATAGAAACACGGCCATCGATACGGAGGCGATGAGATACGGAGATGCACCTCGGTGGCGCCCGCCTCCCGAACGAGATGGATGAGCTGCCGGGTCGTGGAGCCGCGAATGATCGAGTCGTCGACGAGGATCACCCTCTTGCCCTCGAGCTCGGCCGGCATGGCATTGAGCTTGAGGCGGACCCCGCGGTCGCGGAGCGCCTGGGCAGGCTGGATGAACGTCCGTCCGACGTAGCGGTTCTCGACCAGGCCGACTGTGTAGCGGATGCCGGCGGCCTCGGCGAAACCCAGTGCCGCCGGGATCCCAGATTCCGGCACCGGCACCACCACATCCGCCTCCACAGGCGCCTGCTCGGCGAGGGTGGCTCCCATCCGGCGCCGGGCGCGGTGGATGTTCTGTCCCCGCAGCATCGAATCGGGTCGAGCGAAGTAGACAAACTCGAACAAGCACAGCCGTTCCTGGACCGCAGGAAACGGGTGAACGCTGGTGACCCCATCATCGTCGATGATCACCATTTCGCCGGGCGCGAGCTCTCGAACGAAGCGAGCCCCGACGAGGTCGAGGGCTGCCGTCTCGGAGGCGAGTACCCACCCGTGGTCCGTGGTGCCGAGGCAGAGGGGCCGGAACCCGTACGGATCACGGACCCCTACGAGGTGGTTCCTGTCCAAGATCGTCAGCGTGTACGCGCCCTCGAACCCGGGGAGCACCGAGGCGAGAGCGGTCCCGAGATCCTCCCGGTGATCGTCCATCCGCTCGGCGATGAGGGCCGTCATCAACTCTGAGTCTGTTGTGGCGGACCCGTTCTGAACCAGGGCGGCGAGGGTTGTGGTGTTGGTGAGGTTCCCGTTGTGCGCCAGGGCGATGCCGTTGTCGCCGATCTGGCGATACACCGGCTGCGAGTTCTCCCATACGCTCGACCCCGTCGTCGAGTACCGGGTGTGACCGATGGCGATTCCACCAGAGAGCGCCGTCAGTGTTGTCTCGTTGAACACCTGGGCGACCAGCCCCATGTCCTTGTAAACGGTGAGGGTGTCGCCGTCGGAGACGGCAATGCCTGCGCTCTCCTGGCCACGATGTTGAAGGGCAAAAAGACCAAAGTAGGTCGTATGAGCCGCATCCGCTTCTGTGGTGAAGATGCCGAAGACGCCACAAGCCTCCCCCGGTCGCGACAAGGAAATGAGGTCGAGGTGGGCCTCCATCGAGGGCGAGTGTAGGAGAGACGAGCCTCAGTTCTGGGCAATCAGCCAGCAATCAGGACCTCGATTCTGGACTTTCGACGGTTGGCTTTTGCAGCGCGCACCGATAGTGACCGGTCACCTCGATAGAAGCGGAGCGCCATTTTTACCGCTCTTGGCTACGGCCCGCTCGGGCCACGGCTCCGCAAATGGCCATGCCGACAGAAATTGGATCTCACCGTATTGCGGAGCGCCATTTTTACCGCTCTTGGCTACGGCCCGCTCGGGCCACGGCTCCGCAAATGGCCATGCCGACAGAGATTGGATCTCACCGTATTGCGGAGCGCTATTTTT
>JADFIY010000026.1 GCA_022566415.1 Acidobacteriota bacterium | reverse complement strand
CGATTCTCCGCATACGGATCGCTGTTCATGGGTCAGGCCAGCGCAGAGGTGCTGGCCGACTACGGCGCCGGTCCCAACCACGTGCTCCCCACCGGTGGGGGGGCCCGCTTCCAGTCCGGCCTGGCGGTGACGACGTTCCTCAGGTCGCCGACCTGGATGACGATCTCGGAACCGCGCGTCATCGCCGGCGACGCGGAAGATCTCGCCCGCTGGGAGGGCCTCGAGGCCCATGCCAGGGCGGCGGCCGAACGCCGACAGTGACCGGCCCCAGATGGTGCGCATGGATACCGGGGAAGGCTCGAGATTGCGCATTGACCTTCCGGAGCGTCACCGTCATACTGCTCTCAACGCGCTCATCAAGAGCGGCTGAGGGACAGGCCCAATGAAGCCGCGGCAACCGGCCTAAAGAGCACGGTGCCAATGCCTGAACGATGAGCCGCCAACGGCGGACCTTCCGCCCGAGGCGCTCCGGGAGCGCGTCGGTATAGGAAGGACTTGCCGTGGTATTTGCCGAATCGCTCATCTGCAGAGAGTGCTCTCGCACCTACGAGCTCGCTCCCGCCTACTTCTGCGAATGGTGTTTCGGTCCGCTCGACGTGCTCTATGACTACGAGGCGGTAGCCGAGAGCATCTCGAGGGAGAAGATCGCCAAGGGCCCGCCCACGCTGTGGCGATACGCCGATCTCCTTCCCGTCGAGGCATCGGCCGCCACCGACCTCGGAGCCGGGTTCACTCCACTGGTCAGGGCAGATCGCCTCGCCGAGGTGCTCGGTCTCGGCGAAGTGTGGGTGAAGAACGACACCCTCAACCCGACGAACTCGTTCAAGGACCGCCCGGTCACGGTCGCGGTGACCAAGGCGATCGAATTCGGCATCAAGACCGTCGCCTGCGCATCGACCGGCAACCTCGCCAACGCGGTCGCCGCCCACGCCGCCAGAGCCGGGCTCGACTCCTATGTCTTCGTGCCCCACGACATCGAGCGCTCCAAGATCGTGGCCACCGCAGCCCTGGGGAGGGTGGTCGCCGTGCAAGGAAATTACGACGACGTCAACCGGCTGTGCGTCCAGCTCACCGAGGAATACCCGTGGGGCATTGTCAACGTCAACCTCCGCCCCTATTACGCAGAAGGGTCGAAGACCCTGGCATTCGAGACTGCCGAACAGCTCGGTTGGGAGCTCCCCGACCACGTCGTGGTACCCGTCGCCAGCGGGGCCCTCCTGACCAAGATCGCCAAGGGTTTCGACGAGCTGGTTCAGGTCGGTCTCGTCGACTCCGCCGAGGTCAGGATCTCCGGGGCGCAGGCAGAGGGGTGCTCCCCCGTGGCCACCGCCTTCGAGGAAGGAAGCGACGACGTTCGGCCCCAGAAACCAGACACGATCGCCAAGTCGCTGGCGATCGGGGATCCGGCGGACGGATACTACGCCCTGCGCGAGGTGCGGCGCAGCGGTGGAGCGATAGCTGCGGTCACCGAAGACGAGATCGTCGAAGCCATCCACCTCCTGGCCAGGACCGAGGGCATCCTCACCGAGCCCGCCGGAGGGGTGACGGTCGCCACCTTGGCCAAGATGGCTCGCGACGGCCGGGTGACCGACTCGGAGCGGGTGGTCATCTACATCACCGGGCACGGGCTGAAGGCGCTTGAGGTCATCGCGACTGACGACCCGGTTCCGATCCCTGCCACGGTGGACGGTTTCCGAGCTGAATTCGAGAAAGAGGAGTAGCCGATGCCGGCAACAATCCGAATACCAACCTCCCTGCAAGGCCTGACCGAAGGATCATCCGAAGTAGAGGTCCCAGCAGGGCAGGTAGGAGCTGCCATCGACGACCTCATCACCAGGTACCCGGATCTCGGGGAACGACTGCTGGGAGAGGACGGAAAGCCGCGGCGTTTCGTCAACATCTTCGTGGCCGAAGACGACATTCGCTTCCTCGACGGGCTGGAAACTACGGTCACCGATGGCCAGGTGGTCACCATCCTCCCTGCCATGGCCGGTGGGTGAGCCATGAGCGTGAGCTTTCAGGACCTCGTCAACCAGGCAAAGCAGCAGATCAGGGAAGTCGATCCGGCCGAGCTCGAGCGACGGCTCACCGAGGTGACCATCCTCGACATCAGGGAAGCCGACGAGTTCGACCAGGGGGCCATCAGCGGAGCTCACCTGGCTCCGCGCGGGATTCTCGAATCGGTGATCAGCCTGCACGTCTCCGACTTCGAGCAGGAGGTGGTGGTCTACTGCGGCGTCGGGGCGCGCTCCGCGCTAGCGGCCCAGACCCTGCAGTTGATGGGCTACACCGATGTGCGGTCCCTGGCAGGCGGATTCAACCGCTGGAAGGACGAAGGCCTCCCCTGGCGTGCCCCGGAGAGCCTGACCGCCGAGCAGCGGGCCCGATACAGCCGCCACATCCTCCTCCCCGAAATCGGCGAGCAGGGCCAGATGAAGCTGCTCGAATCCCGCGTGCTGATAGTCGGGGCCGGCGGGCTCGGATCACCCGCCGCTCTCTACCTGGCGGCGGCCGGTGTGGGCACGATCGGCATCGTTGACTTCGACGTCGTCGACGCATCCAACCTGCAACGACAGATCCTCCACAACGTCGACCGCATCGGACAACCGAAGGTCGATTCGGCCAGAGAGACCCTGACCGCGCTCAACCCGGATGTGAAGGTGGTGACCTACAACGAGCGGCTTTCCGCCGACAACGTCCTCGACATCTTTGCCGAGTACGACGTCATCGTCGACGGTGCCGACAACTTCCCGACGCGGTACCTGGTGAACGACGCAGCCTTGCACCTGCGCAAGCCGGTCGTGCACGGATCGGTGTTTCGATTCGAGGGCCAGGTGACCGTCTTCGATCCCTATGTCGGCCCGTGCTACCGGTGCCAGTTCCCGGAGCCGCCCCCACCCGAGCTCGCCCCCTCATGCGCAGAGGCCGGGGTTCTCGGCGTGCTCACCGGGATCATCGGCTCCATCCAGGCGATCGAGGCGGCCAAGATCCTGCTCGACATCGGAGAAGGACTGACGGGACGGCTCCTCACCTACGACGGGCTCTCCCAGGAGTTCCGCACGCTGCGGGTCCGGCGCGACCCGGAATGCCCGGCCTGCGCCGACGAGAATCAGCCGCCCCGGCTCGTCGAGTACGACATCACCTGCGCTCACCCAGGATCGATGGCCAGGATCGCCTGACCAGCCAGGTGCGGGCGACGGTCACCGTGGTTGAGCTCAAAGGGTTGCGCCGAGGTAGTTGGCGAGACGCAGCAGGTCGGCGAACACTCCGCCGGCAGTCACCTCGGGGCCGGCTCCCGGGCCTTGCACGACCAGCGGGTTGTCCCGGTATCGAGCCGTCTGGAACTGGACGATGTTGTCGGTGAGGCTGATCCTGGCGAAGCGGTGGTCTGCTTTGTAGGAGCGGAGACGGACACTGCAGCCCTCCTCCGGATCGATGACGCCGACGAAACGCAGGACCTCGTCGCGAGAGCGACTCTCCTCGACCATGCGCAGCATCTCGTCGTCGAAGTCCTCGAGCCGGGTGAGGAAATCTTCTGAGGTCCCTTCCTCCAGGCCGGCCGGCACCAGGCCTTCTACCGCTACGTCGGCGAGCTCGATGTTGAGCCCCATCTCGCGGGCCAGGATCACCACTTTCCTCGCTACGTCCATCCCCGACAGGTCTTCGCGGGGATCGGGCTCGGTGTAGCCCTCGGCTCTTGCCGCGGCCACGATCTCGGAGAAGGGAGCGGACCCATCGAAGCTGTTGAACAGGTAGGACAGCGTGCCGGAGAAGATGCCCTCGATGCGGTGGATCTCATCCCCGGTCTGCACCAGGTCGCGCAGTGTCTGCACGATGGGAAGCGCTGCTCCGACCGTTGTCTCGTAGAAGTAGTGGGCGTCGGCGCGGCGGGCACTCTCCTGCAGGGCCCGGTAATGGCTGAGTGGTCCGCTGCTTGCCTTTTTGTTCGGGGTGATCACATGGATGCCCTGGGAGAGCCAGTCCACGTAGCGCATGGCCACTTGCTCACTAGCGGTGCAGTCGATGATGACGGCGTGCGGGACCGACTCGGTATGGACGTAGTCGGCGAGGACGTCCAAATCTGCAGGAACCGCACTCGCATCGAGCTGCTCGAGACGGGACCGCCACTCGTCGAGGTCGATGCGGTGTTCGTCGAGCACCATGGTCGAGCTATCGCAGATCGCCCGAACGCGAAGGTCGACCCCAAACTCTTCGCGCAGCCAGTCGAGACGATGCGCCATCTGATCGAGCAAGGTGGAGCCAACGTGACCCGGCCCGATCAGGCCGATCGACAGGGTCTGTTTGGAGAGATAGAAGCCGGAGTGGGCCGCCCGCAGCGCCCGGGTGGCATCGGCACTGTCGATGACGACCGAGATGTTGCGTTCCGAAGAGCCCTGTGCGATCGCTCGAATATTGACACCGGCACGGGCCAGCGCCCCGAAGAAGTTGGCGGCGATCCCGGGGGTGCCCGCCATCCCATCGCCAACAACCGCCAGGATCGTGCAGTCCTGGGTGATCTCGGGCGGCTTTATGTGACCGTATCGGGTCTCCGACTCGAATGCCTCCTTGATCGCCCGGCTTGCGATCTCGGCTTCCGATTGTCGCGTGGCAAAGCAGATGGAATGCTCCGAGCTGCCCTGGGAGACCATGACCACCGAGACACCGGCCTCCCGGAGAGCTCCAAAAAGGCGCTCGGAGATCCCGGGAACCCCGATCATCGCGGTTCCCTCGAGGTTGATCAGGGCCATGTCGCCGATCGAAGCCAATCCCTTCACCGGCGATGTCGACGTAGCGCCGACATGAATCCGGGTCCCGGGCGCAGATGGGTTGAATGCATTCCGGATGTATATCGGGATTTCGTCGTCGATCGCAGGACCCATGGTTGCTGGATGGATCACCTCGGCGCCGAAGTAGGCAAGCTCGATCGCCTCGTTGAAGGAGAGCTCGTCGAGGACCTGGGTCTGGGGAACCAGGCGTGGGTCGGCGCTCAACACTCCATCGACGTCGGTCCAGATCACGATTTCTGTTGCGCCAAGCAGCGAGGCGAATATCGATGCCGAGTAGTCGCTGCCGTTGCGACCCAGCGTCGTGGGAGCGCCGGCCGGGTCCGAGGCGATGAACCCGGTGATCACCACCGTGCCGACATCGTTGGCATCGAGCCAGTCGTCGAGTCGTGCTCGCGAGACGTCCCAGTCGACGGCGGGCAGCAACTCTGCCGAGCGTACGACCAGGACGTCGCGGGCGTCGAGCCAGGCGGCTTCAACCCCCTGGCTCTCCAGGTAGGCCGCAAGCAGACGAGCGGACCACACCTCGCCAAAGCCGGCGACGGTGCCAACCGCACTTTCCGACACCCGGTGCATGACCCACGAGGCTCGCAACACGTCCTTGATGTCGACCCAGTCCTTCTCGATCTGCGCGATCAGCTCGTGATCGCCTGCCATCAACTGCTCCGCCAGCGCGGTTTGTTTGTCCCGCAGCCCATCGGCAAGCACTTCGTAGAGCGGATCTCGGCGACCGGCCAGCTCGACGAGGTCGATCAGGCCATCGGTCATCCCCGCCATGGCCGACACCACCACCGCCCGCCTGACTCCGGTCGATCCCTCGAGGTTGGAGGCCGCGGCTCGGTAGGCAGATGCGTCGGCCAGGCTGGTGCCGCCGAACTTGTGCATGACCCATTGCTCAGCCATGCGGCGTTCTCAGGCTCGGGCCGATGAATCGGTCTCTGCGGTGATTTTGAAGGATCGAGGTGGCCGGGGACGAACGACCCAGAACTGTTCCCGCGCCTCCGACCAGCTACCGAGGATCGCCGCCGCTCGGCCCGAGTCGGTCCGTTCGAGGTGTTCTTCGACGAGCCCCTTGACTCGATCGGCATCATCGGTGGTGAGCCGCGACGATGGGGGAGCGGTCTCGGCAAAGTGGGCCTTTGCGGTCAGCTCCGGATCCCACACGTACAGCTCGCCCCCGGTCATCCCGGCGCCGGTATTGCGCCCGACGGCGCCGAGCACGACAACCGTGCCGCCGGTCATGTACTCGCAGCAGTGGTCGCTCGTCCCCTCGACCACGGCGGTGGCCCCTGAGTTACGCACGGCGAATCGCAGGCCGACGGCTCCCGCCACGTACAGCGATCCCCCCGTAGCGCCATACAGGCAGGCGTTTCCTGCACCGTGGGGGTGTTCGCCTCCGATGAGGCTCGGGTTCACCACGATCGTTCCTCCGCCCATACCTTTGCCCACATAGTCGTTGGCAGGGCCGTCGAGCACGATCGCCACACCATCGACCAGAAACGCACCGAGGCTCTGTCCGGCCGCTCCCGACAGGCGCAGTCTGACCGAGCCGTCCGCAAGGCCTTCGTCTCCGTACACCTGGGCAATGGCACCGGACAGCCTGGTGCCGACCGCACGATCGCGGTTGCCGATCGGGTAGGCGAGATCGAGTGGAGACCGTCGCTGCGCCAGCTCGGGAGCCTCCTCCCCCAGTACTTCACTGAGCGGTGAGCGCCGGAACTGGCGGAAGCGGCGATCCTCACTCTGCCGTGCATCCACGAGCAAGCCGGCGAAGTCCGAGGCCAGCGGATTCCGCTCATCGGACGCAGCGAGCAGATCGCCTCTGCCCACTATCTCATTGAATGTTGTAGCGCCCATCGCTGCCAGATGGCGGCGGACATCGGCGGCGAGATGCATGAAGAGTGAGATCACCTGGTCGACCGATCCGGTGTATTTGGCGCGAAGTTCGATGTCCTGGGTGGTGATTCCAACGGGACACGTGTTCTCGTGGCACTGCCGCACCATCTTGCAGCCGAGGGCGAGCAGTGGAAGCGTCCCGAAACCGAAACGATCGGCACCGAGCATCCCGGCGATGACGATGTCTCTCCCGGTGTGGAGGCCTCCATCGCACTCCAGGGTCACCGCCCCCCTGAGACCGTTGGCAACAAGCGCCTGATGGGCTTCGGCGAGGCCGATCTCCCACGGCGAGCCGGCGTGCTTGATGCTCAGCAGCGGCGAAGCTCCGGTTCCACCGGCATTGCCGGAAATCGTGATGACGTCGGCGTGAGCCTTGGCAACGCCGACCGCGATCGTCCCCACACCGGGCCCGGAAACCAGCTTCACAGCCACCCGCACTTGCGGCTTGAACGTCTTTAGGTCGAAGATCAGCTGGGCAAGATCCTCGATCGAATAGATGTCGTGATGGGGTGGCGGGGAGATCAACTCGACGCCGGGCTCGGTGTGCCGGAGTGCGGCGATCTCGTCGGTGACCTTGTGCCCGGGGAGCTGGCCGCCTTCCCCCGGCTTCGACCCCTGGGCCATCTTGATCTGCAGCTCCTCAGCCGAAGCGAGGTAGCCGGGGGTAACCCCGAACCGGCCGGAGGCGACCTGCTTGATCGCCGAGTTGAGGGGGGTGCCGAATCGAGCCGGATCCTCTCCGCCCTCTCCGGAATTGGACAAACCTCCGAGGTAGTTCATCGCTGCGGCGAGGGTTTCGTGCGCTTCCTTCGACAGCGCGCCAAGCGACATCGCTGCCGTGGTGAACCTGCGCGCAATCCGGTCCACCGACTCGACCTCCACCAGCTGCACCGGCGGGCCGATGGGGTCGACCTTCAACAGATCGCGCAGTTCCATCGCCGGTCTCGTGGTCTCGACGAGCGACAGGTACTCCTCGTATTGTGCCCACTCCCCGCTTCTGACCGCTTTCTGCAGCGCCAGGCCGGTGCGGGGGGCGTCGATGTGTGGAACACCGGCTCGACCACGGTGCTTGTAGAAGCCTTCGACCTCCCGAGCTTCGGGGTCCGTGTAGCGGGCGTGGCGGACCAACGTGTCCGCGGTGAGCTTGGCGAAGCCCCAGCCCCCGAGACGCCGCGAGACGAAGCGGAATGACCGAGAACAGACTTCTTCGTCGAGGCCGATCGCCTCGAACAGCTCGCTGCCTCGGTAGGCCGAAATGGTGCAGATGCCCATCTTGGACATGATCTTGAGCAGCCCGTTCTCCAGGCTCCTCCGGTAGTTTTCCTGGGCTTCGATAACCCCGGCGTCCACGGCTCCTGCCTCGGCGAGCGCTCTGACCTGCTCGATGGCCATGTATGCGTTGACCGCTGAGGCACCGAAACCGATGAGGCAAGCGAGGTCATGGGCATCGCGCGGTTCTCCCGAGACCACGACGATCGATACGCGCAGGCGAAGCCCTGAAGTGATCAGCCGGTGATGCACAGCACCGACGGCGAGCAGGATCGGGATCGGCGCTCGCTTCTCGTCGAGCGCACGATCCGAGATGATGAGGATGGTGGCTCCATCGCGGACGGCGCGCTCTGCGCGTTCGCACAGGTCGTCCAGGCTGGCGCGAAGGCCGGCCTCCTCGCCTGCAGCGGGGAACAGAGCGTCGAGCCAAACCGAGCGGAAGGCGGGGTCATTCGAATTTCGCAGGTCCTCGACCTCGGCGTCGCTGAGCACGGGCGAGGCAAGCTCCATCAGGTGAGCCTGCTGCGCCGTTTCCTCGAGGAGCGATCCTCGCCGACCCAGGTAGGTCTGCAACGACATGACCAACCGCTCGCGAATCGGGTCCATCGACGGGTTGGTCACCTGGGCGAATGCCTGATGAAAGAACCGCGACAAGCGCTGCGGTTCTTGCGAGAGCGCGGCGAGGCCGGTGTCGTGACCCATGGAGAGCAGAGGCTCGCGGCCCAGGGCCATCGGGTGGAGTATCAGCTGCTGCTCCTCCGCCGTGTATCCAAAGACGCGCGCCAGCGCGTCGGCGTCGAACCGATCGTCCTGGAGGGCGTCGAATGGGTCTTGGACGTAGAGCGTCTGATGGTCGATCCAGTCTCGGTACGGCGCCTGCGAAGCCAGCCAGCGCTTGACCTCGGCGCTGAAGTGGTGCTTCCCCGAATCGAGGTCGACCTGCAACACGTCCCCGGGGCCCAATTGCCCTGTCGCGATCGCCTGACGCTCCTCACTAGGCGCAACCCCAACCTCGGAAGCGAGGATCAGCACATCGGGGGTGAGCGTCCAGCGTGCGGGGCGAAGTCCGTTTCGGTCGAGGCCGGCGACGAGCTGGCGGCCATCGGAGGCCACGACGGCTGCGGGACCATCCCATGGCTCGGTGAGGAAGGCGTGGTACTCGTGGAACGCTTTCAGCTCGTCATCGAGGTCGGTGACGTTCTCCCAGGCCTCCGGTATCAGCATCTCCTTGACGTGGCTGACGGACCGCCCCGAGCGCACCAGCACATCGAACGCTTCGTCCAAGCTGGCCGAGTCGGAGCCCTCGACCGCCACCAAGGGGCTCAGCTCGCTGGTGCGATCCGCCCACAGATCACTCCTCAGGTCGTTGCTCCGTGCCGCCATCCACGAGCGGTTCGCTCGCACGGTGTTGATTTCGCCGTTGTGCGCCAACATCCGGAAGGGCTGTGCCAGCGGCCAGGCCGGCATCGTGTTGGTCGAGTATCTCTGGTGGAAGATCACGAAGTCGCTCTCGAAGAGTGGATCCTTCAGATCCCAGTAGAAGTCCTCGATGCGTGCCGCAGTGAACAGGCCCTTGTGGACGACGGTTCTCGCCGACGCCGATGCAATGAACAGGCCGTCGACAGCGGCGCGCTCCGTCGCCCTTCTGGCGAGGTACAGGTGTCGCTCGAACACCTCGATGTCGTCCACCGTTTGGGGTGCCCGCACGATCGCCTGTTCGATCCTCGGCATCGAAGCGCGAGCGGAAGGGCTCAGCGCCATGGGTCCCACGGGTACACGCCTCCACAGCAACACGTCGATGCCCTCGGCGCGGAGCGCATTCTGCACCACGAGGCGAGCGCGGTGATGATCGTCCGGTGGGAGGAAGGCCATCACGACACCTATGGCCAACCGGGGCACCTCTCCGACTCCGGCCGCCCGCAACTCGCGTTCGATGAGCTCGTACGGGATTCGCGTCATCACCCCGGCGCCGTCGCCGGTGCCGTCGGCGGACTTGGCGCCGCGATGGTCCAGATTGTGAAGGCACTCGAGGCCGAGACGGACGATGTGGTGGCTTGCCGTGCCGTTACGGGCGCTTACGAATCCGACACCGCAGGCGTCGCGCACGTCGGAGAGGTCGTACAGCGGGAAAGAACGGTCAGCCCGGTGGTGCGAAGGTTGATCAACGTATCTGATCGGTCGCATCGTACTGGGCGCACGGTCGCTTAGTCGCGCCTTTTCGAATTGGCCGCGCACCCGTCCTTTTACACACTCACGACTCGCATCGGCACGAACCAGAACGACTTGGAACAGCCGTCGTCCCCCGTCGGCGGCCAATCAGCAGGCCGCGTCATGCCGTAGCCGGCATGTTTTCTCTCGCCCAAGTGGCGAAGTCGGTGAATGGCTTGGTCGAGATTTTCTTGGCGAGGGCGATCTTGACGTCGGCATCCGGGCCGAAGTAGGTGTGGGCCTCGAAGTAGTTCATCGTCGCCCGGAGCTCGGCTGCGCCAGGAAAGAACCCGTCAAACACGTCTTCGGGCACCCGGGAGTACGCGACCGTGTGGCCCTGGTCGTTCAGGGTTTGGATGATGTCGTTCCAGCTCATGAGGTCGCCGGCGAGGGACAGGTGCTGTCCCTGTCCGACGGTCTCCGGATTCTCGAAGGCGCCCGCAACCACGTTTCCGAGTTCGGCGATGTCGCCCATGTGAGTGACAAGCGCGTCGGGATTCATCGGCAATGCGAATGTCGCGACACCATCGGGTGCGGGTTGTGGTGACATCTGTCCTGAAAGGTTCTGGTAGTAGAACGGCGCCTCGACGAATGTGGCCCATCTGAAGCCGGCCTCCAGCACCACATCGTTTACGACAGCCTTACCGGTGAAGTGCGGCACATCGAACGCGCCGTCAGAGATCTCGGCTACGTTCGGAAGCGTCGACCAGATGAAATGTTCCACACCCGCAGCCTTTGCCGCGTTCACGGCGGCCGTCCCTTGGGCCAGCTCGTCGATGTCGGGTCCCGCCCAGAAATTGGTAACGGCGAAAACGCCATAGGCATCTCGGAACGCCTCGGCCAAGGTGTGGGGTTGGGTGAGGTCCGCCACGACCACCTCGTCGCCAAGCCCCTGGGCCTTTTCCGGGTTCCGCGTCAGCGCGCGGACTCTGAACACTCCGCGCTCCTGGAGTGCGTTGACAACCCGCCGCCTTGGGAGCCAGTGGCTCCGACGACCGCGATGATCCTCTTGGGTTCCATCGTCATTGGACATCCTTCTGCATCCCTGGGTGATCTGATTGAGAAGGGAAGGCAGGCTCGGTGTCGTGGCCTCGCATCGACCACCATGTCACTACTCCGGCGAGGAGGGCGACGACCACGAAAATACCCATCGTCCCCGCAAACGCTGTCGTGAACGCCTCTTGAGCCGTCAGCAAGATCCGGGATCCTGTCTCGCCACCGATCCCGGCGGCCACGCCAAACGCTCCACCGATCGACTCATTGGCGGCGTCAGCGGCCGCCGAGGGGAGACCGAACGATGTGAGGTCGATCGTTGCGCTGTAGATAGTCGCAACGAGGCTGCCTCCGACCGCGATGCCGATGGCGCCGCCGAGTTCTCGTGTGGTGTCGTTCATGGCTGAACCGACTCCTGCCTTGTCGGGCGGGACCGAGGTGATGATGTTTCCGGTCGCTGGGGCGGATGTCAGGGCCAACCCAATTCCGAGCAGAACGAAGGCCACCACCAGATTCGGGTAGGTCGTCGACGTCGAAACAGTCGTAAGCCACGCCAGTCCGCCGGCGACGACGATGAAGCCGGAGGCCATCACGACACCCGACCCGAACCGGGCTCCCAGAGAAGCGGTTCGGGGCGCGACGAGGACGATGGAAAGCGCCATGGGCAGCGTGGCGAGGCCAGCCTCCAGCGGCGAGTAGCCAAGCACGAACTGGAGATACAGGGTCTGCAACAGGAAGAATGAGAAAAGGATGAAGAAGACGAGGGTGATTACCCCGCTGCCGACCGAGAACCGCCGCTCTCGGAAAAAGGACATGGGCAGAATTGGGTATTCGGTCCTCAGCTCCCACCACACGAAGACCAATGCGATGACGGCGGCTGCGGCGAACGAGCCGAGCACGACCGGGCTCAACCATCCAAGCTCGGGACCCTCGATGATGGCGAACAGCAGTGCAGCGATCCCAACGATGGAGATTCCGCCGCCGATCGGATCCAGCGGTGTGCTCACCGACTCACGCGACCTTGGCGCAACGGCGGTGACGGCAACAAACACCAAGATGATTACCGGCAGATTCACGAGGAACGTGGCTGGCCACCCGAATTCGGGGACGATCCACCAGCCGGTGAGCAGGAGACCGCTGATGATCGGACCTATGGCACCCCCCGCCCCGGCGAACCCGGCCCATATCGCGATCGCTTTGAAGCGTTCTTCTGGTGGGAAGACGACGCTGATGATCGAGAGGGTGGCTGGCATGATGAAGGCAGCGCCTGCGCCCATGACGGCCCTGCCGGCGGTCACCTGCAGTCCACTGGAAGCCACAGCCGCGACCACGGCGCCGATGGCGAACACAATGAGACCGGCCTGCAATGCGCCCTTGCGTCCGAATTTGTCACCCATGGCCCCGGCAGTGAGCAGCAAACCAGCGAAGACGATGGCGTAGGCGGCAACAATCCAGAGCAACTCGGTCCCGGATGCGCCCAGGTCCTGCTGGATAGTGGGCAAGGCGACGTTGAGGCCCGAAACAGCCATGACGACGAGCACAAGGCTGAGGCACATGACAGAGAGGATCAACCAGCGCCGGGCATGCACCTCGGGCTGCTCATGCAATGGCACCTCGGGGGCTGTCTGCTCGGTGGGATCCATCGCGTTCCTTTCCATCACTCGGACACATGTGTTCTACATCGAACGTGCGGAGAGCGTAGATCATAATTGGTCTACATGCAACAGACTTGTCCGATTATACTGGAAGCCATGAGCGACACAAGACAGGCCGGCGACGATCCACGTGTCACGCGGACCCGAGCGCATGCTCTCGAAGTCACGCTCGAACTGGCTGCGGACTCCGGTCTCCATGCCTGCACGTTCGAGGCGGTATCGGAACGATCCGGCATCGCCCGCAGCACCTTGTATCGGCATTGGGCCAATCAGTCAGAGCTCGTCATGGACGCACTCACTTGCCAGCAAGTCGAGCGCGTCTCCCCTGACACCGGGAGTCTGCGCGATGACATGCTCGGCGCCATGCTCGGACTGGGACACGCGCTCGAGGACTCGACGTGGGGGGCAATGCTGCCCCAGCTCGTGGCAGCCGCATCGATCGACTCAGACATGAGAGCGATTCAGAACGAGCACGCGGAGTACCACCAGAGCATCGACGTTGAGATCATCGAACGCGCCATGGCTCGGGGCGAAGTCGCCCCCGATACCGACACCGCCCACGCCGCGCTGCTCTTCCATGCACCGATCTTCTCTCGATACCTCCAGGGCCAGCCCATCGATGCGAGATGGATCACCTCACATGTAGACAAGACAGTCGCACTGCTCCGTCCACGCTCGCCAGGGTGACCGTCGTCGGTGTGCTGAGCATGTTCTTCGGTTGGACACCATAGGGTGCGGTAATCAACGCTGGGGTGCCTATGCCGGCGAAATCCATCGACGAGATCGTCTCCGATCTCACCGAGATCGTAGAACGAGCACGCGCGAACAAGAGTCGCATCGGATACTTCGCCGCCATGTATCGCAAGGTCACGCTGGCCATAAAGGAGGCCATCGACGCCGGCGAGTTTGAGGATGCCGAGCGAATGTCACGGCTGGATGTGGTCTTCGCCCAACGGTATATCGACGCCTCCGCGGAGTTTGCTGCGGGCCAGGCGCCGACGGATTCATGGCAGGTTGCGTTCGACGGTGCCGGTAGGCGGCGACCGATCATCATCCAGCATCTGCTCACCGGGATGAATGCCCATATCAACCTCGATCTGGGCATAGCCGCCGCCACCGTCGCTCCTGGCGCCGAATTGGCGGCGTTGGAGGGAGACTTCAACACGATCAACGTCGTACTCGGTCGCTTGGTCGAGGGGCTCACTGCCGACATCGCCGAGGTATCGCCGTGGATCGGACTGCTCGATCGGATCGGTGGCCGTGCCGATGACGCTTTGGTCAACTTCAGCATCGGGGTCGCCCGGATCGAGGCGTGGAACCTCGCCGGGCAGCTCGCTCCGCTGTCGGATTCAGAGTGGGAGACGGTCGTCGCTGCCCGCGACGAGTGGACGGCAGGTTTCGGTGAGTTCTTGCTGCACCCCGGCTGGATTTTCAGTGGTGGGCTTTGGGCAATCCGCATCCGGGAGAGCAACGACATCCTGCGAGTCATCGACGCGCTCAGCAACTGAGGGCGTGGCGCGAAACAGGCTCGGTTGGGTGGCCGGTGACACCGGCAGAGGGCTAGCCGCTGTGGAGCTCCACGTCTGGGAATGCCCCAACGAAGGCGAACCAGAAGGTAGTCCGGCTCGGGAACGGGGTCAGCGTGGCGCCTTGGCGGGCGCCCGAGACCGCGACTCCCGCCGAGGTCCAGACGGAGCCGGTCTCAACGTCGACGAAATCCCCATTCCTGAGCTCAAATCGCAGCGTCTCGCCGTCGACGATCGCACCGAACACCGTTGCTCCTCCTTCGGTGGGAAAGACCACGATCTCGTTCCCACCCACCTCGTCGTTGATTGGCTCGACCATGTTCTCCACCGGATAGGCTCGGGCCACCTCATTGATGACGACGCCGACGACCAGGGCCGATGGCCGGAGCCTGGGGTCCAGGGCCGCCTCGCCGACCGGGAAGGGGAACCGACCCGAATCGATGATGTCGGCATAACCGGCGAAGGCATCTTGCTCATAGGGACGGGAGAATCCGGTGGCGCGGGTGAGGACCAGGGTCTCCGGATGCAGCGATGCCCAGTCCGTCCACGTAGCCACGACCGAAGGCAGCGGCTCGAGCGCGGCGTCGGTGAGCGGCCCCACGATCGCCGTTCCCGCGACCTGCCACCAGTACGAACCGGTGGTGCGGTCGACCATGACGAGATCCGATTCGTACAGGGCGCTGGTATTGCCGAAGCTCAACACTTCGCCGTCCACCCTTCGGTCGTACACGATGGCGCTCCGGCACAGCGGGCAGTAGCTGATGAGGACCGGCACCCCGTCCAGGTCGTCGTTGACGATCTCGTGATAGTTCAGAATCTTGAACGGGTAGGCGTACGCCTGGTCGCCCGCGACATATCCGAGCACGAGATCGTCGGGAGCCAACCAATCACCGGCGCTGGCATCACCGTATACCGGTCGATCGATCGGTGGAATGGCATCCAGGAGTCGCAATCGCAGCTCCGCAGTGGAATCGGAAAGAGGGACCGAGCCTCCGTCAAAGGTGTCGAAATAGATCTCGTTGAGAGGAACACTGTGGATGCTCAGGTCGACGTCGGGTGGCGTCTGCGCCTCCTCGACGTTTGATGGGCCCTGGGGCGCGGTTGCTGCATCTACCGAAGGGTCGGATGGGCTGGCGCCGGACGCCGAGGCTGGAGACGAAGTGTCTGGTGGTGCCGGAGGGTCGGCGGAGGCTCCGCCGTTGTCGTCATCGCTGGCGCAGGCGGCCACCACCAGGCTGATCATGGCGAGGAAGGCGGCGATGGTCCAAGCTCTCATCTCTCGGGGAACCCGCCGGGTGGTTGTCGGCTTCCCATCCCGTCACCCGGGGAAGTCGATTGAGGGGCCCGCCGAAGCCGATCCGGCGCAGGATGTGACGATCCCAGGTCGTCGAAGCCTCGCCGACATGGTGGCGGGTTAGGCTCGAGGTCGGTCACAGGCAAGGAAGATACATGTTTGATCTGATCGGGTTTCTGATCGCGGGCGGGATCGTCGGGGCTATTGCCCGTCTCCTTGTACCCGGCAGGGATCCGATGCCGTGGTGGGGGACCATCCTTCTCGGTGCGGCTGCGGCGATCATCGGTGGCTGGCTGGCGAGGTTGATCACGCCGGACAATCGTGGGTTCCCATGGATCGCTTCGATCATCGCCGGCGTCGCGCTGGTCCTGATCGTCCGCTTTGTCAGAAGCCGAACGGCTTCCTAACCCGCCAGAATATCCGCCTTGGCGGCGAGGTCGGTGTCCTTTGTGGTGAGCGCCTTCTCCGAGTGGGTGCTCAGGGCGAGCGTCACCTTGTTCCACCGAATATCGATGTCGGGGTGGTGGTCGGCGACCTCCGCCGCCATCGCCACTCCGGTGACGAAACCGATGGCGGCGGCGAAGGTCCCGAACTGATAGGTGCGGGTGATCGTCTCGCCGTCGAGCTGCCAGTCCGGATTGGCGGCGCTGAATTGAGCTCGATCCTCTTCGGTCAAGATTTCCATGGTGCCTCCAGAGACCGATGATACGCCCCCGGTAGGCTCACCGGCCGTGGACCCCTCGTTCGTCGCACTCCTCCCCGGACGTCCCGACTCGTCTAGACCCCGATGAACCCAGGGCACACAGGTAGATATATCGCCCTGCCAACCCTGGGCTCGAGCGTGGTCGGCGGCGTCAGCCGATGACGATGTTGACCAGGCCTGGTGGGCGGGCAATGACCCTCTGCACCTCACCCTGTTCGAGATAGGTTTGTATGCGCTCCGAGGCCATGGCGGCAGCCGTTGCTGCATCCTCGTCTATGTCGGGGGCGACCTCGATCCGGTCGCGCACCTTCCCATTGACCTGGACGACGAGCGTCACCGTAGGGTCGGTCGCCACGACAGAATCCGCCTCCGGCCAAGCCTGCAGGTGGATGCTGTCCGTGTTGCCGGCTCGGTGCCAGAGCTCCTCTGTGATGTGGGGGGCGATCGGGGCGAGCAGCAACAGCAGGATGGAAACCGCCTCATCCCAAGCCTCTGTCGACACCTCCCGGCTGGTTCGCTCGTCGAGCATCCGGTTACGCAGCGTCATCAGCGCCGCCACCGCGGTGTTCCACTTGAACGCCATCATGTCGCGGTCGACCTTCTGGATCGTCTGGTGCGCCAGACGGCGGAGCGCCGCCGAGGTGTCTTCCGACACCGTCGTCGGTTCGTACTCTGTCGTTCCCAGCTTCCACACGTCTTCGATGAAACGGCGCGATCCGACGATCCCGTGGGAGTTCCATGGCCCACCCTTTTCCCAATCGAAGGCGAACATCAGATGGGTGCGGACCGTGTCCGCGCCGTAGCGCTCGACGAGCTCGTCGGGGTTCACCACGTTGCCCCGCGACTTGGACATGCGCTGGGTGGCGACGTGCTCTCGCAGCTGGGAGACCTCGTTGGGTGCCATGGTGCCCGGTATCTCGATGTCGGCGTCGTCTGGCACCTCAACGGTGACCACGCCTTCGCCGGTGGCGACCTGCAGTGAGCCGTCGATGTGCTCCAACAATTCCCCCACCACCGGTGCCGCATCCACCGGCGCGTTGTCCTCGACACGCACCGATGTGGCCACAAAACGATCCTCGTCCCACTCCCCGGCGATGACGAGCCGGTCGCCGGTTCGCTCCTCGCCGAGGATCTGGCCCTGGTTGCGCGACATCAGCATGGGCTCGTCGAACAGCCCCGTCGGGTCGCGTCCATGAGACTCCATCACCGCGGCGGTCTCGTCGAACACGCCAAGGTCGCGCAGCGCCTTGGTGAAAAACCGGGTATAGAGGAGGTGCATCGTGGCGTGCTCGGCACCGCCGGTGTAAACGTCGACAGGCAGCCAGTAGGCAGCCTCCTCCGGGTCGAAGGGGCCGGCATCGAAATGCGGGGATAAATAGCGGTACTGATACCACGATGAGCACATGAAGGTGTCCAGCGTGTCCGTCTCCCTGGTGGCCGGTTCGCCCTTCGAGTCGGTTGCGGCGAGGAACGCCTCGTCCGTGGTCAACGGGCTCGCCCCCCCGGTAACCACGAGGTCCTCCGGCAAGATGACAGGGAGGTTCTGCTCCGGCTCGATCGTGCCGTCCGCTCTGTACAGCATCGGGATCGGTGCGCCCCAGTACCGCTGGCGCGAGATCAGCCAGTCGCGCATCCGGTAGTTGACCGCCTCCTTGCCGAGGCCGTTGCTCCCCAGCCAGTCGATGGCGGCAGCGACGGACGGGCTCTCCCTCCCCTTGGCGTCGGTCGTCTCCACCCCGTTGATCGGCCCGCTGTGCACCATCACCCCTGGTCCGACGTAGGACTCGGTCATCGTGTCACCGTCGAGCGGGTCTGCTTCTGCGGGGTGGATCACGGGGACGATGGGCAGGTTCATCGCCCTGGCGAAGGCAAAGTCCCGTTCGTCATGGGCAGGGACCGCCATGATCGCTCCCGATCCGTAGGAGAGCAGCACGTAGTCGGCGATCCACACTGGGATCTTCTCTCCGTTGACCGGATTGACCGCATAACCACCGGTGAACACCCCGGTTTTTTCCCGATCGACCTCCATGCGCTCGATCTCCGAACGCCGGCCCGTCGCCTCCCGGTACTCGTCGACCGCGGCCCGTCGGTCGTTGCTGGTGAGCGCATCGACCAGATCGTGTTCGGGGGCGAGGACCATGAACGTCGCCCCCCACAGCGTGTCCGGGCGGGTGGTGAACACCGGGATCTCCTCGCCCGCCTCGGTGGTGAACACGACGTCCGCTCCCTCGGAGCGGCCGATCCAATTGGTCTGCATCACCTTGACGGGATCCGCCCAGTCGATCGTCGAGAAATCGAGCAGCTCTTCGGCGTATTTGGTGATGGCGAAGAACCACTGCTCCATCTTTCGCTGCTCCACCGGGGCACCGGTGCGCTCATCCTTGCCGTCGATGACCTGCTCGTTGGCGAGCACGGTCTGCAGGACGGGGGACCAGTTGACGATGGCCTCGCCGCGGTAAGCCAGCCCGCCCTCGTAGAGCCGGCGGAACAGCCATTCGGTCCACACGTAGTACGAAGGGTCGGCGGAGATGGCCTCTCGCTCCCAGTCGAACATCGATCCCATGGTGCGGAGCTGCCCGCGCATCCGCTCGATGTTTTCCCATGTCCAGATCGCAGGATGCACATTGCTACTGATCGCTGCGTTCTCGGCGGGGAGGCCGAATGCGTCGAAACCAATCGGGAACAAGACGTTGAACCCCTTCATCCGCATGACGCGGGCCCTGGCGTCCGACGGGGCCATCGCGTACCAATGGCCGATGTGCAAATCGCCAGACGTGTAGGGGAGCATGGTCAGGGCGTAGTGCTTGGGCCGGTCCCAGTCGACCTCCGACCGGTACAGGCCGTCGGCTTCCCACCGGTCCCGCCAGCGGCGCTCTAGCTCTTCGTGGTCGTATTGCTCAGCCATGATCTGCGTTGGTGAAGGCGGCATGGTAGGTCCAAGGTGCCGGGTGGGGATAAGGTTCCGCGATGCCGTCGACCACGATGACGCTCACCGAGGCGCTGCTCGCCAACGGCGTCGACAAGACCAACCCCGCCTACGACTCCGTCGTCATCGCCGCGGCGCCGCGATGGCTCACCAGGGTGTGGGGATCGGACATCGCGGCGATGACGGTGTCGCGCCGGATCTATGTTGGTGAAAAGGCGTTGCGCAAGATCACGGAGGGCAACGCTGCCAAGTTGCTCAAACACGAATCGGTCCACGTCGATCAATGGCAGCGCTACGGACGGGTTGGTTTTCTCGCCAGATACCTCGGCGACTACCTGCGCGGACGTGGCGCCGGGTTGTCGCATTCGGCTGCGTACCGTGCGATCGCGTTCGAGAGGGAAGCGTCATCCAAGAGCGAGTGACCGACTACCTCCAGAACGTCGAGTGGAGTATCCCCCACGTGCTCGCGGTGCTGGGAGGTGGTTTCGCCGGAGCGTTGGTCGCAACGATCGGCGTCGTGCTGGTCTATGGGGAGGACCTCACCCTGGTTGCTTTCGTCATTACCTTCATGGGGCAGGCGACAGGTGGTTTGCTGGTGCTGGCCTACCTGTCGCGCAAGGTCGGCACCGGGAGCTTTGTCACCGACTTCGGCTTCGAGCTCCGTCTCCGACACTGGTGGGGCCTTCCGGCAGGCGCCGTCCTCCAGTTCGCTGCTGCCATCGTCACTGCGCCGCTGGTGCAGCTGCTGTTCCCCGAGGGGGCGCCCCAACAAGAGGTGGTAACGATCACCCAGGGCTCGGACACCATCTTCGAGGCGCTGCTCATCCTGTTTGCGGTTGGGATCCTCGCTCCGGTAGTCGAGGAGCTCACCTTTCGCGGGATGCTGCTGTCGCGGCTGGTCCGCTCGATGTCCAAGTGGTGGGCGATCGCTGCCCAGGCGGTCGCCTTTGCCGGGATCCACCTGCTCGACCCGAATGCCAGGGCCGTGCTGCCCGGTCTGTTCCTGATCGGCTTCGTACTCGGCTACGCCGCGATCAGAACGGGGAGCCTGTCGCTGCCGATCTTCCTCC
>JADFIY010000186.1 GCA_022566415.1 Acidobacteriota bacterium | reverse complement strand
GGAGCGTGCCCTTGATCCACTCCACCACCCCCACGTGCCGCACCGAGCCGTCGTCGAGTGCGGTGATGGAGCGAATTTCCTCGAGCCTGCTCACGTCGACGAGCAGGTCAACGGTGGCAGCCCGCAGCTTGAGGATGCTGATCAGGCTCTGGCCGCCGGCCAGCACGCGTCCCCCAGGGTTGTCCACGAGGGCCGTAACCGCTTCGGCTACCGAGTCCGGCCGGTAGTAGTCGACGGCAGCTAGCAGCATTTCGATCGTCCTCCGCCCCGATTGTGCACGGAAACTCCTTCTCGGTTCTGTCGGTTTATCGCCCGGTCGGGCGCTGATCGTCTACCTTACGCCATGCGCAGAGTGCCGTGTCGGGGCTCCACCGGGGGCAAGTCGAGGCGATACGGTTTACAGTTACCGCCGGTTCGACGACCGACCCAGACGACACCCGCGTTTCGGCCAACCCCGGGGCGCAAGGGTTTTGAGGAGAAAAACATGAGAAGAAAGATCTGGTGGCTTGCCGTGCTCGTGGCGTTCGCCCTGGTAGCGACCGCATGCGGCAGTACGGATGACACCACCACAACCACGGCCGCCGCGGCGGCAGCGACCACCACCACCACCGCCGCCGCGCCTGAGACGACGACCACCCAGGCGCCGGAGCCGGCAGGCCCGATCATCATCGGTGCCGCCGTCGACCTGACCAGCGACATGTCGTTCTTCGACGGTCCGGCGATCGCAGCGGCGCAGATCAAAATCGACGAGATCAACGCCGCAGGCGGTGTTGACGGTCGGCCGATCGAGCTGCGCGTGATCGATACCGAGCTCGATCCCGATCAGACCCAGGCTGCGGCCATCGAACTCATCGAAGGTGGTGCCGAGGTCTTGCTGGTCACCTGTGACGTCGACTTCGCAACCCCTGCGATCACCGAGGGCATCAATGCCGGCATTCTCACCGTGGCATCCTGTATCGGAACCGATCAGATGGGCCCGAATCGTTTTGGTGATGCAGGCAGGCTCGCCTTCAGCCTCGGCAATGTTGCCCAGGACGAAGGCGCCGCAATGGCGGAATTCGCCTTCGACAAGGGCAAGACCAAAGCGGTCCTGGTGACCGACAACCTTCTGGTGTACTTCCAGGACGTCATCGAGGCATTCAAGGTGCGTTGGCTCGAGCTCGGCGGAGAGATCGTCGCCGAGGAGAGCTTTACGAGCTTCGACGGAACCATCGAGAGCGTGGTCACCGCGGTCGACGGCGCGGACGCAGACATCATCGCGGTGTCCTCCGCCTTCGCCGACCTGCCTTCGACGTTCACGACGTCGTTGCGGGCGCTGGGCAACGACACCACGATCATCTGCTCATGGGCGTGTGACGGGGCCAGTTGGGTGCCTGAGGGTCTCAATGACTTCTACTACGTGACTTTCGCGTCGCTGTTCGGCGATGACCCGGATCCGCTGGTGAATGAGTTGGCAGAGGGAGTCGCCTCGGCCGCCGGTTTCACGGGAACGGGGGGTTTCGTCACGGGAGCCTCTGCAATCGAGGCCATCGTCGCAGCCATCGAAGAGACGGGTGGCACCGTCGGCTCCGAGCTGGCGACGGCGTTCGAGGGGTTCGACGGCCTGCCCACGATCTCCGGCTCGATTTCCTTCTCCGCCGATCAGCACACGGTGTTCGGGCGGGAGTATCGAGTGATCACGATCACGGACGGGACAAACACGTTCAACTCGCTTTGGGTTGCGACATCACCAGCCGAGATTCGCTGACCGAGAGCCGTCCTGGAGGGGTGAGGTGACCGATGAGCGGCGGCCCGCAACGATGTTGCGGGCCGCCGCTGTATCGCGATCCTTTGCCGGTGTCGTTGCCCTCGACGAGGTGACACTCGAGCTGGATCGTCACGAAGTCGTCGGCCTCATCGGGCCGAACGGGGCAGGCAAGTCGACGTTGGTGAACATCATGACGGGCTTCGATCGCCCGACGGCGGGTCGGGTGGTATTGGCCGGCGACGACATCACCCGGTGGCCGCCGCACCGACGTGGCCGCGCCGGCCTGGCGCGAACCTTTCAGCACGCCCGCTCGTTTGCCGGGCTCTCGGTGCGGGAGAACATCGAGGTGAGCGCACTCGGGGTCGGCGTCAGTGTCGCAACGGCCCGAGAGCGAGCTGATCGGCTGCTGGAGTTACTCGGCCTGTCGCCGATCGAGGAAGCTCCGGCCTCCATCCTGCCGCACGGTGCCGAGCGGTTGCTCGGCGTGGCGCGTGCCCTTGCCACCGAGCCCCAGTTCGTGCTGATGGACGAACCGGCTGCTGGCCTCAACGAGGCGGAAGTGCCGGCGTTTGCCGAGGTGGTGCGGTCGGTGCGAGATGATCACGACGCCGGCGTGCTCCTGATCGATCACAACATGGCCCTGGTGATGGCGGTGTCGGATCGCGTTCATGTGCTCGACGAGGGCCGTACGATCGCCGAGGGAACGCCTGATGAGGTGCGGATCGACGCCGCCGTCGGGAGCGCTTACTTCGGTCGTGGAGCCGCGGACGCCGCCGATGAGTAGAGTCCTGCTCGAGCTGGACCATGTGAGCGTTTCGTACGGGAGCGTGCCGGCCGTTCGTGACCTGAGCCTCGAGGTGGCTCCTGGAGAGGTGGTCGGGCTGGTGGGGTCCAACGGCGCAGGGAAGTCGACGACCCTGGCCGCGATCATGGGGGTGCACCGCCTGGCGGCCGGTGACATCATGTTCGAGGGGATATCGATCGCCAAGGAGCAGCCGGACGCCATCGCCCGCCGCGGTGTCGCTCTCGTCCCCGAAGGCCGCCACATCTATCCCGATTTCACGGTCGAGGACAACCTGCGTCTCGGTCTCCTGGGCCGTTCAACCCGCGAAGGTGCAGACCGTGACCTGGAATGGGTTCGCCGCCTGTTTCCCGCAATAGCGGACTCGTCAACGCGCATGGCCGGTCTGCTGTCCGGTGGACAGCAGCAGCAGTTGGCCATCGCCCGCGCCCTGGTGAGTGACCCTCGGGTCTTGTTGCTTGATGAGCCGTCACTCGGATTGGCGCCTTCCGTCGTCGACACGTTGTTCGATGCACTGGCGGAGATCCGTGACAAGGGTGTCGCCATCTTGCTCGTAGAGCAGAGAGCCCAGCTGACGGTCGCCTTCGCCGATCGCACACATGTGCTCCGCAACGGCGATCTCGTGCTGACACTCGGTCCGGAGGACGTCGTCGACACCGAGCGGATGACGCAGGCGTACTTCGGCTGATGTCTTTCGTCCAGTTGCTCATCGATGCGACCGCCCTGGGCGCACTGCTCGCCCTGGTCGCCATGGGAATCGCCCTCGTCTTCGGGGTCATGCGCCTGGTCAACTTCGCCTACGGCGAGTTGATCACGATCGGTGCCTTCACCCTGGTGCTCACCAAGGGCTGGCCGATCGTGCTCCGTGTGCTGGCTGCCTTCGTAGTCGTCATCGCATCATCATTGCTGATGGAGGTGATCTTCCGGCCGCTGCGCAGGGCGACTGCGGCCACGATGCTCGTGGCAACCTTCGCGTTGAGCTTCCTACTCCAGAACATGTTTCTGTTTATATTCGGGCCACAGGGCGAGACGATCGAGTTCCTTGCCCCGCTCAACCGAGCCATCGAGATCGGTGATCTGCGGATCCGCTGGATCACGATCATCGCCATCGCCCTCGGCGCCGTTCTCCTCGGGTTCATGTCCTGGCTGCTCGGCAAGACGAGCGTCGGGCTACAGATGCGGGCCGCTGCCGCCGATTTCACCACCGCCAGGATCCTGGGCGTGCGCGCCGGTCGTGTCATCATGCTTGCATTCGTCCTCTCCGGTTTTCTCGCAGCTGCCGTAACGCTCGTCCTGGCGGTGCAACGACCGCTCGCCACCCCGAACTACGGATTCGTTGTCCTGGTCCCCGCCCTCGTCGGCGTGGTCGTCGGTGGTTTGGGAAAGTTGGTGCCGGCCACGCTGGGTGGGTTTGCCATCGGGTTCGCCACCGTGGTCCTGGGTGACCTCCTGCCCTCAGGAAGCCGGGTGTTCTTGAACAGCGTGCTGTTCGCCATCGTCATCATCGTTCTGCTGGTGCGCCCCGACGGGCTGTTCACGGGCCGCACCGGGGTTGCGGAGCGCGTATGAGGGCTCCGCGACGCTGGTGGCCGCTCGTTGGGCCGTCCCTGCTGGTCACAGCCGTCGCATTGGGGGGACAGTTCCTGCCGCCGTCGGCCCAACTCCAGGTCCGTTCTGTTCTGGTGACCACCGTCATCGTCGTTGCCCTCTACGTGTTCGTCGGCAACTCGGGTGTCATATCGTTCGGGCAGGTCAGCTTCGTGGCGGTGGGCGCCTTCGCCGCCGGGCTCGCCGCGGCACCCGCCGACGTGAAGCCGACCACGTTTCCGAAGCTGATTCCCTTCCTCGCCGAACTCGAGATCGGGAACATCGAGTCGCTCGTACTCGCGGCCGCGGTCGGCGGGCTGTTCGCCTTCATCGTGGGGATCCCGCTCATGCGCCTCTCTGGGCTCTCTGCCGGCATCGCCACCTTCGCCGTGCTCATCATCACGAACAACGTGTTGCGCAACTGGGAGGCCATCGGGCCCGGGGCCAAGACGTTGTCGTTGATTCCGCAGACGACCTTCTTCATCCAGGCCACCACCGG
>JADFIY010000185.1 GCA_022566415.1 Acidobacteriota bacterium | reverse complement strand
CCGCTACGCGGCGGGCCGCTCGGGCCACGGCTCCGCAAATACTTTCGGCAACCCAGACCGGACCCCGGCCCGTTAGCGGAGCCTCTAGGCACCCTCTTGCTGCCACAGCGAATCCCACACCTCGCCAAAGGCATCCAGGAACTCGGGGATCGCCCACACCAGGATCCAAGCCAGCCCGGCCAGCACCGCGATGGTCAGCACCGCTCGTATGTAACCCAGCCATGGCCGGTCGGGATCACGGATGGTCTGCAGCAGAGTCTGGTCCTGTGTAACGACCTCGACCGGGACCGATGCCGTCGGCCATATCGGCGCCGGGGGCGCCGTGCGGGGTTGGGCAGGGGTTGGCTGCGGCTCTGATGGTTCCGCAACTTCGGGCGGCTGCCAATCGACGACTGCTCCTGCGCCGACCGCCACGGCGACATCGGCCAGTGGAACGACATCGATTGGGTCGCCCTCGCCGATTACCGCCGCTTCCGGATCGTCGCCACGGTGCTCGGCCAGCGCATTCTCTACGTCGGCACGATCGAGCCCGAGCCGCAGGATGAGCGTCTCGATGGCGTCCTCGGATGGCAGCCCCTCGTCGCGCTCCCAACGCCGCACCGAGGCCGTGGACCGATCCACCGCCGCAGCGAGCTGGCCCATGGACAGATGTCGTTCGAGGCGCGCCTCTCGGACCATCTGACCAAATGATCGCTGGGTCATGGCAACAGGGTATCCGAAACCTCTATGAACTCCCTTCACCCCCAGTTGATGGATGCGGGTCTCACTATTGTCTCCGGTGCGGCGCAGAACCCAGGAGGTGACGCTGATGGGCACCGATTTCAAGAGCCTTCCCGACCTGTTCGAAGCAAGCATCGCCCGCTTCAGCGACAACCCGTTGTTCGGGGAAAAGTCGGACGGCTCATGGCATTGGTTGAGCTACGGCGAATTCGGCGAACAGGTGGCACAGGCACGAGCCGGCCTCGCCGGCATCGGCGTCGCTGCGGGCGACCGGGTGGCTGCGATCGCAGACAACCGGGTGGAGTGGGCCGTCGGGGCGTATGGCACCTACACGTTGGGGGCGGCATGGGTGCCGATGTACGAAGCGCAGCAGGCAAAGGAATGGCAATACATCCTCGCCGATGCCGGCGCCAAGGTCGCCATCGTGGCCAATGACGGCATCCGAGCCCAGCTCGATGATCATGCAGGGGAGCTCCCTGATCTCGAGCAGATCGTCGTCATCGACGGCGAAGCCGGTGGAGGGGCGATCACGTTCTCCGAGCTCCTGGCACGGGGGGGAGAAGCACCGGTCGACACCGTGCACCCTGATCCGTCCAGCCTCGCCGGTCTCATCTACACCTCGGGAACGACAGGGAAACCCAAGGGCGTCATGCTCTCCCACGCAAACCTGACCAGCAACATCAACACCTTCCCTGACCTGTTCGACATCGGCCCAGACGATCGCACCGCGTCGTTCCTGCCTTGGGCGCACTCGTTCGGTCAGACGGTCGAGCTCCACTTCATCATGGCAGCAGGGGCATCCGCCGGTCTGACTTCGGCGCAGACCCTGATGGAGGACCTCCCCGAGATCCGCCCAACGCTCCTGGTGTCGGTCCCTGCGGTCTACAACCGTATCTACGACGGGCTCCAGAAGCTGATGGCCGCCGAGGGCGGGGTCAAAAAGAAGATCTTCGACCTGGCAATGGCCAATGCCGACAAGCGAGCCAAACTCGCCGCAGAAGGCAAAACGAGCCGGTGGGTGGAGTTGCAGAATGGGATATACGACAGGCTGGTGTTCTCCAAGGTCAGGGACCGCTTTGGCGGGCGGCTCAGGTATTCGATCACCGGCGGAGCAGCTATCTCGCCGGAGGTCGCCAACTTCATCTCGGCACTGGGAATGACCGTCTACGAGGGCTACGGGCTGACCGAGACCTCCCCGGTGTCTGCTGCGAACTGGCCAGGGACCCGGAGAGTGGGAACGGTGGGCAAGGAGATCCCCGGCGTGCGCATCGAGATCGACACCGACGCCATCGGCAGCGACGACGTCGGCGAAATAGTCATCTACGGGCCCAACGTCATGATGGGGTACTACAACCTGCCGGAAGAGAACGAAGCGGTTTTCACCGCGGACCGCGGGTTCCGCACGGGCGATCTTGGCTCACGCGACGAAGACGGGTTCATCTCCATCAGGGGACGGATCAAGGAGCAGTACAAGCTGGAAAATGGCAAGTACGTGGTGCCGTCCCCAATCGAAGAGCAACTCCAGCTTTCCGGGTATATCACGAACATCATGGTGTACGGAGAGCAGCGACCGCACAACGTGGCCGTGATCGTTCCCGACCTGGAGGCGCTGAACGGCTGGGCCGAGAAGCTCGGGCTCGGCGATCGATCGGTGGAGCAGCTCCTCAAAGAGGACGAGGTGGTCGATCTCATCGGGCGCGAGCTCAACCGGCAGTCGGGCCCGATCAAGGGCTACGAACGGGTGCGAGGCTTCGTGCTCACCGACGAAGAGTTCACACCCGAGAATGGCCTGATGACGCCGAGCCTGAAGGTGAAGCGGCGTGCGGTGATGGCGAAGTACGGCGACCAGATCGAGGCGCTGTACAGTCGAGAGTCCTGAGTCAAGAGCCAGACAGGAATTTCGGACTCTGGACTCTCGACTCTTGACTCTCGGCTCAATCGTCGTCTTCTTCGTCGTCGAGCGGTTCCAGCGGCTCCATCCCGTGTTGTCGCCCTACAGTCGAGAGTCCTGAGTCAAGAGCCAGACAGGAATTTCGGACTCTCGACTCTTGACTCTCGGCTCAATCGTCGTCGAGCGGTTCCAGCGGCTCCATCCCGTGCTGTCGCATACCGTTCTCGATGACGGCGATGGCGGTCTCGAGCACGGTCACCCTGGCGTAGCGCTTCTGTTCACCGGGAACGACATGCCATACCCCTCCGTCCCATGACGTCCTGGCCAGCATTTCTTCGACCGCGATCGTGTACTCGCGATGTTTTTCGCGGTTGCGCCAGTCCTCGTCTGTGAGTTTCCACTGTTTGAGATCGCTCTTCTCGCGGGCTTGGAAACGCCTCAGCTGCTCGTCCTGGGAGATGTGCATCCAGAACTTGCCGAACACCATCCCCTCGTCGACGAGCGTCCGCTCGTAGTCGAGAATGTCGGTGTAGGCGCGTCGCCATTGCTCGGCCGTTGCGAGACCTTCCACCCGCTCGACGAGCACCCTTCCGTACCAGGAGCGGTCGAGCACGGCGACGCCGCCCCACCCGGGCAGTTCCGGCCAGAAGCGCTGCAGCCAGTGATGCCTGAGCTCGTCCGGGGTGGGAGCGGCGATCTGGACAACACGCACGTGCCTGGGGTCCATCGAAGCAACCAGACGCTTGATCGCACCCCCTTTACCGGAGGCGTCCCATCCCTCGAAGACAAAACAGAGAGGCGGGCCGATCTCACCGGTGCCAAGCTTGCCCCCGAGCTGGAGGCGGAGCTGGAGGATGCGCCGCTGGGCGGCCTCGATGCGATCGTTCGCATCCTTCTTCTCCACCTTCAGCGTGAGGTCGGCATCCCTGAGGGACGGGACCGGATGGTCACTCATCCCCGAGATCTTACGGGCTGAGCGGTCGCTCGTGACCTCGCGAAAGCGCCGTTTCAGCTGCTGGCGCCAGTCGTACGTGTCTGGAGTCACACTCATTGAGCCTCCAAGCACGCACGACGGGACGTAGGCGTGACTCGACAGAGCTGGGCGGAGGCGCAGGGAATCGAACCCCGTTCCACGCAGAACGCAGAACCACCGGTTTTGAAGACCGGGGAACCCACCAGGCGTCCGGACGCCTCCGGACAGAAAACTACCCGACTCAGTCACCCTCGGTGTCGAAGCGCTTCTCCAAGATCATCGTCGACCAGTACTCCCCCATCTTGTGGCCGACCTCGTCGAGCACGCCGATCATGCGATACCCGAGCCGCTCGTGCAGAGCGATCGACGCCTCGTTGGGCAAGGCAACGATGGCGTAGGCGCGATGGGCGCCCGACGCAGCGACCGCATCGAGCAGGGCCGAGAGCAGCGCCGATCCGATTCCGCGCCCGGTGACCGCGGCGTCGAGCACGATGGTGGTCTCCACCGAGCTGTCGTACGCCACCTTGTCGCGGTACGGACCGCTGTACGCCACCCCGACAACTCTCCCTCCGGCCTCGGCGACGTAGGCGTCGTACCGACCGGAGGCGTAGCGCTCCCACCAGGTGGATCTCTCCTCGAGGTCCCAGGGCTCGACATCGAACGACACATGGGAGTCGACCATGACCGCGTTATAGATCTCGTTGATCCGCCCCAGGTCGGATTCGTCGGCAGGCCGGATGTGCGGTTCCACGACGCCGCAGCGTACCGGGGCATCGTTTTCCAATTGCAGGCTGGCCGGGCCAGCCGGCAATTGGAGTATTGCGTATCACGTATTACGTAGCTCGACGGTCTAGTTCGTGGCCCCGCCAGGCTCGTAATACGTAATACGTTGTACGTAATACGCCCCCGGCAAGGTCGCTGGATAGACCCTCGAAGCGAAACGGTCTAACCGGTTATGTACTGCTCCAGCTGGCCGATCATGTCGAGTTGGTCGGCGATCACGGCCTTGACGACATCCCCGATCGAGATCAGGCCAACCAGGTCACCGTCGTCGAGGACCGGGAGGTGCCGGACCCGTTTCTCGGTCATCAACTCCATGCAGGCGGTCACGGTGGTCGC
>JADFIY010000184.1 GCA_022566415.1 Acidobacteriota bacterium | reverse complement strand
GAGACGCTCGACCATGTCGGACATGGAGGACAACATGCGTCTAAGGCGTGTTGGGCGGCAAGCGTCTCAGACGAGCGGTGCGGCGTTTCGATCCGGGCTATGCACGAAGGGGAGAGGCCGAAGCCCCTCCCCCATCCGAAGACTGTGTACGTTGGCGTCCACTAACCCCATGTATGAATCGAAAATCGTACTCGGGAATAGTGGATGATTCCCTTATTCCTCCTCGTATTTTGTGAAATACGGCCCCTACTGGCCCCGCGTGTAAACCAGGCGCTCTGAACCAACTGAGCTAAACGCCGCCGGCGGGACACGAGCGTCGACCCTGGTGCGAGGTTTGCCGGAGGTCTAGACTGCCGACATGTCACGGATTGCATCGCTCCTGTTGGTGACGCTGTTGTCGCTCGCGGCGAGCCCGGTGGCCGGAGCGCAGGCCGGGGAATGGCGCGCCTACAGCTCCGACGCTGCCGGCACGAAGTACACTCCACTCGACCAGATTACGGCCGACAACGCCGGTGACCTGCAGGTCGTCTGGCGACAGTCGACGATTCCCGACGCGATTCGGCAGGGCAGCACCGTGCGGGCCCCGGCGGTGGTGCAGAACACGCCACTGATGGCCGACGGCCGGCTGTATGTGAGCACGGCGCTCGGGACGGTGGCCGCGCTCGACGCGACCACCGGTGAGGTCGTCTGGTTCGATCCCCTACCCGACGGTGTGACCCGCCGCGGAAGTTCGAGTCGTGGGGTCGCGTACTGGCGAGGACGGGATGGCGAGGACGCGCGCGTCATCGCCATCGTCGGGTCGACCCTGGTCGCTCTGAACGCGCGGACCGGTGCGCGGTACCCCGACTTCGGGGTCGACGGCGAAGTCGACCTCACGCAGGGCTACGACACCCGCACCGTGACGACGTTCGGCTGGCGGTCGGCGCCCCTGGTGGTCAACGACGTCGTGATCGTCGGCTCGGCCATCACCGACGTCACCAACGACGAGATGCTGGCTCGCAAGGAGATGCCGCCCGGCGACGTTCGGGGGTTCGATGTCCGTACGGGCGAGCAGCTCTGGATCTTCCACACCGTGCCTCAGGAGGGCGAGGTGGGCAACGAGACGTGGCTCACCCGCACGGATGAGGACCAGGCGTCGTGGGAGTACACCGGGAACACGAATATGTGGGCCTGGCCGAGCGCCGACGAGGAACTGGGCTACGTGTATCTGCCGCTCTCGACACCGACCAACGACTACTACGGCGGATACCGGCCGGGTAACAACCTGTTCGCCGAGAGTCTGGTCTGTCTCGACGCCCGGACCGGCGAGCTCATCTGGTATTTCCAGGCGGTGCACCACGGGGTCTGGGACTACGACTTTCCGGCAGCGCCCAACTTGGTCGACATCACGGTGGACGGTCGCGACATCAAGGCGATCGCCATCGTCAGCAAGCAGGGCTTCACCTACGTGTTCGACCGAGTGACCGGGGAGCCGGTCTGGCCGATTGAGGAGCGTTCGGTGCCGGAGGGCAATGTGCCCGGAGAGTGGTACTCGCCCACTCAGCCGTTTCCCACCAAACCGCCCCCGTTCGAGCAGCAGGGGGTCACGGTTGACGATCTGATCGATTTCACACCGGCGCTGCGCCGGGAGGCGGAGGAGATCCTGGCCGGGTATGTCTCGGGGCCACTCTTCACGCCGCCGACCCTCATCGATGAACGGCCGGGTGGCACCCGTGGCACGATCCAGGCCCCAGGCCTGGTCGGAGGCGCCGACTGGACCGGCGCGGCCCTCGACCCGGAGACTGGCACGCTCTACGTCCCGACGGTCCGGACGCCGGTCGTGGTGGGGTTGAAGAGATCAGAAAATCCACGCTCGAACGTCGCCTGGGTGATGGAGTCACTCGACATCGCCGAGGGCCCACAGGGGTTGCCGCTGCTCAAGCCGCCCTATGGCAGCCTCGTGGCCATTGACCTCAACGCGGGCGAGATCCTCTGGCGCGTTGCGAACGGGGACGGTCCGCGGGACCATCCGGCGCTTCGCGACCTGGATCTGCCGCCGCTGGGGCAGGCGGCGCGGGTGTCTCCGCTGGTCACAAGCACCCTCGTGTTTCTCGGTGAAGGCGTCGACCGGGGGATGGTGCTGTTGCCGGAGGACGTGGGCGGCAAGCTGTTCAAGGCCTACGACAAGGCGACCGGTGCCGTGGTAGCCGAGATCGAGCTGCCCGGCGGCGTGTCCGGGGCACCGATCTCCTATATGGCCAACGGTCGCCAGTACATCGTCATGCCGATCGCCTGGAGTGGCATGACCAGTGAGTGGGTGGCGCTGGCGCTACCCTGAAAAAGCGCGTCAAGAAGGGGAGAGGCCGAAGCCTCTCCCCCCACCTACTCGATGACGAGCGTCCGCGGCAGCTGCAGGCTGTGCTCGAGGAAGGTCAGCTTGGCTTCCAGCTCCTCGGCGGTCGCCTGCACGTTGCCGTCGACGTCGGTTACCCGCGAGGTCACGGTGTGCTCACCCGGGGTGGCGCCGTTCCAGGTGTAGTTGAAGAACTTCCACCCGTACCTCTCGGCCGTCGTCGCCGGGTCGAGCGTTGCCGGCTGCCACGGGCCGTCGTCCACCTTCACCTCGACCGACCGGAGCGGTGTGCCGTCGTGCAGCACCACGCCGAACACGTTGTGCCGGCCGCCGGTCTCCCGGGTCACCCGCGCGATGAACGACTTCAGCTGCATCTTGGTGATCGCCGTCTCTTTCCACTTCATCACGCCGTTGACCATCTCGCCCTTCAACGTCCGGTACCAGCGGGCCTGGTACTTCCCGAGGTACTGATCCTCCTGGACGTGGATCTCGGAGAGCCACTTGACGTTCGGCGCACCGTACCACCCGGGGACGAGCAACCGGAGCGGACGCCCCTGATGCGTGCTTAGCGGCTCGTCGTTCAGCGAGTAGGCCAGCAGCGGCTCGTCCGACAGCGCCTGGTCTCGTTGGAGGCTCCGGCCGTACTGCTGGTCCACGGGGTACGCGCGACCCCGGAACTCCACCTCCTCTTCGCCATGGTCGGCGCCGAAGAAGACAAACTCACGGGCCTCGGCCTGCACCCCGGCCCGCTCCAGGACCGCCCGCAACGGGACGCCCCGCCAGCGGCCGTTGCTCGAAAGACCGTTCACCGGACCGCGATTCCCCGAGCACTCGAACCCGAAGACGAGCTCGCGGCCGGGCATCGCGCGCAGGTCGGCGAGCGAGAGCGACAATGGCCGGTCCACGAGTCCGGACACTTGCAGCCGGTACGTCGCCGTGTCGATCTCGGGGTGCCCGTAATGCTGCGTCGTGAAGAACTGGTCGCTCGGGGTGAACACCCCGTCGATCCCGCGGATATCGATGATCCGCCGATCCGGTGTCCGCTCCAGCACGATGTTGTCGGGCAAGTCGGTGAAGCGCACCACGGTCTGGTCTTGCGTGAGGGCCGGAAACGCCCATTCCGGTAGGCCGAGGACGCCCAATCCCGCAAGAGCGACGCTTCCCTTGATCATGTCACGACGGGTGGTCTGTTTTGTCATGTCGGGTTCCTTTCTAGGAACGTTTTCGTTGCCGCATCAGAGTATGAAGCGGTCGCCCGCAATCGGGCGTTGTGGCCCCGCGGAATGCTAGTCTAGTTCGCCCTCAGTCGTTCGCCAACTACCAAGCGCTCACACGCATGACTGGGCTCACCCATGGGCGCCCGCGAGGGGCGGTCGCGTCGCAACCTTCCCCGGCTCAGGATCCGATTTTCGAGGACCGGTAATGAGTCAAGGGGTGACCCCCATTTCCCTCTTATACGTCCAGAAGTACCCAGGGCGCCCGAGTGGTGCTCGTGGGTGTGGTCTTGGGACTGGGCATCGCACTTGCCGCCACCCGGACGCTCGAGGGCTTGCTCTTCGGGGTCGAGTCGGCGGACGTGGGCACGTTCGTCAGCATGTCCGCTGCTTTGGTCTTGGTTGGGCTGTTGGCGAGCTATATCCCGGCTCGGCGCGCATCTAGAATGGATCCTATCGAGTCGCTACGTGCGGACTGAGGCCGATGGCGCCGGCGCGGCCGACCGATCACACCCGCCCCATCGACGTTCGCCGAGGTAGTCCTCTCAAGAAAGGACGGCGTCCCCGATGCCATGACCCGTCGTCCAGAGCTGCAACAAAACCTGTATCATCGCTCACCATCACGCTCATGGGCGGCGTTCTTGGAGCACTTCAGCGTATTTTGGCTCGCGTCCCCTGGCACCCAAAGGGGACCGCCTTTACGTTGCCCTAGAACGGTGCGGCCCGAGTGGCGCCGCGACCTTCCGAGTCGTAATCGTTGCGGACGCTGCCGGCAGCGAACGGACGGACACCTTGTACAAGAGATGCCAAGAAAGATTTGGCCGAACGCCTCGTCTCGAGGAGGGAGGTAGAACGATGGGCTACACTCGCAACGTCACGCTCTCGCTGACCGCTTTGGTCCTGTTGGCGCTTCCGGTCCACGCTGCGGGACAGGAGCAGCAGACCGAGCCCATGGGCTTCTTCATCACGAGCATGGGGCTAGGGAACGGCGGTAACCTCGGAGGCCTCGAGGGCGCCGACGCGCACTGCCAGAGCCTCGCCGAGACGGTTGGGTCCGGTAACCGTACCTGGCGGGCCTACCTCAGCACGCAGGTGACGGCCGACGCCACGGCCGTCCATGCCCGTGACCGCATCGGTTCCGGACCCTGGGCGAATGTCAACGGCC
>JADFIY010000183.1 GCA_022566415.1 Acidobacteriota bacterium | reverse complement strand
AGATACTCGGACAAGGCCTGCAAAGGAGCCTGCGGCAAAAGGGGAGACTGTAGCTTCTCAGTGGCAGGAAACCCTCATGATAAAGGGCACCTGCCGCTCTGGCACCACTATTCACAACGCTGGGAACCTGGTCATCGTAGGAGACGTTAATCCTGAGGCGGAAATTAGCGCTACCAAAGACGTGCTTGTCTTTGGTAGGTTAGCTGGCATGGCCCATGCTGGAGCCAACGGCTCCACCGAGTCGGTGATTGTGTCTCTGAACTTTGAGGCTCCTCAGTTGAGGATAGGTCACTATATCAGAATGGATCCTCCAGTGAGGAGCAGAAACCGCTCTACCTGGACACCGGAAATGGCCGTTGTGAGGGACGGTGTTATCAAAGTAGAGCCTTTCGCCCCAAGGTCATTGTGGAAGTGATAGGAGTAGTGTATGGATAAGAATGGAAGAGGCAAGGTTTATGTCATAACCTCTGGAAAGGGTGGTGTCGGGAAGTCGGCGGTGACCGCGGCGCTTGCCATCGTGGCTGCCCGTCACGGCCGGCGGGTCCTCGCCGTTGCCATGACCGAGGCCCTCGGCCTTGCTTCCCATCTCGGCATCGAGGCCCTCAGCGCCGAACCAGTGCAGATCCACCCTGGTCTCTTCGGCTCCGTGGTCGACCGCGCCAACGCCCTCGACCAATACCTCAAACTCCAGGTGCGAGCGGCTCGATCTCTCCCTACCACCCAGTTGAGCAAGGCACTCAACGTCCTCGTTGACACCGCTCCAGGGGTGCGGGAGATCGTCACCATGGGAAAGCCGATATTCGAAGTGTGGGAGGAGAATTGGGATCTGGTGGTTGTCGATGCACCCTCTCTCGGCCAGCTCCAGTCGTACCTGACCGCCCCCCAAACGATCACCGGCCTGATCCCAACTGGTGCGGTGCGCGAGCAGGCGGCAAGGCTCCAAGCCACCCTCGGCGACCCCGAAGTGAGCGGCCTGGTGCTGGTCACCACCGCCGAGGAACTTCCCATCGTCGAGACCCGTCAGGCGATCGCCCAGATCGACAAGGAGCGTCAGATCCTCATTGCCGGCGTGCTTGCCAATCGCGTCTTCGACCCGTTGGAGACGCCTCGCGCCACAATCGAACAGCTCGATCCATCGGAGGCCAGGGACGCGGGCTTGCTGCACAGCGACCTCATCGAGCAGCAGCGCGAGTGGCTCGACGCTGTGCCAGACGATCCGCGGCTCCCCTACCTGTTCGATATGCGAACACCAGCTGAGGTCGCGGAGCGCCTTGCCGATGAATGTGAGCGTCTCCTGTGAACACACAAGTGGTCGTCGTGACCGGGGCCGGAGGAGTCGGCAAGACCACGCTGTCGGCAGCGCTGGCCATCGCGGTCGCCTCTCCCACCACACGTACCCTGGTCATGACGGTTGACCCTGCAAAGCGGCTCGCCGACGCCCTCGATTTGACCAGCCTCGGTGGGGATCCGGTGCCGGTGATCGAGGCACCCGGCGTGTGGGCCGCCATGCTCGACGCCACCTCATCATGGGAAGCGATCGTACGCCGCTACAGCGAGCCGGAGATCGCAGACCGTCTATTGGTGAACCCGTACTTTCGAGCCCTCGCCGATCGATTCCCTGCCGCGCAGTCCTTCGCCGCCGCCGAGACGATGTCGATCTTCATCGAGTCCGGGAGCTGGGACCTCATCGTGGTCGATACCCCCCCGTCGGCCGGTGGTCTCGATTTCTACCTCGCCCCTGCAAGAACAGCCGATCTGGTGGGAGGGAAGCTGCTGCGCTGGCTCACCGGGGCCCAGCTCCCCGGCCGCCGATTCTTGTACCGGTTCACCGGAAGGCCGCTTCTCAAGGTTGCCGATGTCATCCTCGGCGGACCGTTACTCGAGGACGTCGCCGAGTTCCTGCTCGATCTGCGAACCATGTACGACGCGTTGACGGCGAGGGCTCACACGATGCAACGGTATCTGCAGCGAGCGATCACGCTGGTCGTGACCACAGCCGATCCCGCTCCCGTTGCCGAGGCTGTTCGCTTCTTCGAGGAGTTGACCGAAATCGACGTGAGGCCGGCTGCCATCATCCTCAACCGCGCCCTCCCGACTTCCTGGGCCGACGCCGCCCTGCAGCCGATCCCCAACGTGCCCGACCCGGCAGTCCGAGCTGAGCTCACCAAGAACCTGGTGAACTGGGGCGGTGAGGCCAGGCGCCAGTCGGCTGCCATGGTGGGACTCGCCGACCGCTACGGGGTCCCCCTTGTCGCCGTTCCGTGGGTACCGGTCCCCCCGACCGACGCCAAGGCGCTCGAGGCCCTGCTCGACGGTATTGAACTGGATCAACTAGTAGCGAAGTATTGAAGAAGTAGATCAGTAGCGCAGTAGCCCAGCGCAGGCAGACACTGATCTACTGATCTACTGATCTACTGATCTACTGATCTACTGATCTACCGACTACACCACGACTGAGGGTCCTAGCAGCTCGCGCAGCTCGGCGAACAGGGCAGAGCGGGCTTCGACCCGGTGCTCCTTGCCAAGCCGCAGCACTTTCTCGCCGTTGTCCGCCGTCATGTGGAGGTACACCTCCGCGGCTCCGGGGTGATTACTCAGAATGCCACGCAGTTTGCTCACGGTGTCCTGAGAAAGGCGGGTCGCCGGCACCTTGAGTCGCACCACCGAATCAGCATCGAGTTGAGGCTCGTGGATCTGCTGGGCAATGAACTTGACATCGTCGCCGCGATGGTCGACCCGCCCGGTCACGATCAGGATGGCATCCTCGCGAATGAGCGGGCCGAACTCGGCGACCGTACGCGGGAAGCTGATCACCTCGACTGCACCCTGCAGATCCTCGAGACTGAAGAAATACATCGGCTCGCCGGCCTTGGTATACCGGGTGGTGATCGATCCCACGATGCCACCGATTGACGCCTGCGCACGATCTTTCAGGTCCCATAGCCCGGGGATGGATGCCGAGCACATAGCTTCGAGGGTCGCTTCGACACCGAGCAGGGGGTGGTCGGAGACGTACAGGCCCAGCATCTCCTTCTCGAACGCCAACTTGACCTTCTTGTCCCACTCGATCTCGGGGACCACGATCCCGGCCGACTCTTCACCGACATCTGAGCTACCGAACAGGCTGTACTGCCCCATATCCTCCGCCCTGCGACGGGTGATGGTCGCGTCGAGCGTGTCGAACGCCACCTCGAGCAGACCGCGGCGGTGGTGGCCAAGCGAATCGAAGGCGCCTGCCTTTATCAGGGCCTCGATCGTTCGCTTGTTGAGCACGTTGACGTCGACCCTATTGACGAAATCGTCGAAACTGACAAACGGGCCGTTCTTCTCCCGCTCGCCTACCACGAGATCCACAACCGCCTCTCCGACGTTGCGAATCGCCGACATCCCGAAGGAAATCCGACCACCGGCACCGACAAAGTCCGCCTCCGAGACGTTTACGTCGGGGACCAACACGGGGATTCCCATCATCCGGCACTCGTGCAGGTAGACGGCGGTGCGGTCCTTGTCTCGCTTGACCGAGGTCAGCAGGGCTGCCATGTACTCCGCCGGATAGTGGACCTTCAACCACGCCGTCTGGTAGGCGACCAGCGCATACGCCGCCGAGTGGCTCTTGTTGAAGCCGTAGCCGGCGAAATGCTCGATGAACCCGAAGAGCTCCTTGCCCAACTGCTCGGTATACCCGTTGGCAACACACCCTGCGATGAACTGCTCCTCCTGGGCCTGCATCACCGCTGGGATCTTCTTCCCCATCGCCTTGCGCAGGAGGTCCGCTTCTGTCAGGGAGTAACCCGCCATCTTCTGAGCGGCCTGCATGACCTGTTCCTGGAACACCATGACCCCGAAGGTGTCGCCGAGGATCTCTTCGAGATCATCATGCAGGTAGGTGATCTCCGCCCTCCCGTTCTTGCGGTTCGCGTATTCGAGATGCATCCCTGCGCCAAGCGGCCCCGGGCGATACAGGGCGTTGAGGGCGACGAGGTGTTCGAACCGATCGGGCTCGAGGTTGCGCATCAGTGCCCGCATCGGTCCACCCTCGAACTGGAAGACGCCCATCGAGTCGCCGTTTTTGAGCATGTCGTATACCGCAGGGTCGTCGAGCGGCAGATTGTCGATATCGGGCTTGGACCCGGTGTTACGGTCGATCAAATCGAGGGTGCGTTCGATAGTGGTGAGGTTCCGCAGCCCGAGGAAGTCCATCTTCAGCAAGCCAAGCGCCTCGACGGCGTGCATCTCGTACTGCGTGACGACCTCGGCATCGTCGCCCTTGCGCTGGATGGGAACGATCTCGGTGAGCGGCTGTGGAGAGATCACCACGGCCGCAGCGTGGATCGAGTCCTGCCGGCGAAGACCCTCCAGGCCTCGCGCGGTGTCGACGACCTCCTTGACCTGTGGGTCGGCCTCGTAGAGCTCTCTGAGCCCGGCAGCGCTCGTGTAGTGATCCCGCACCATCTGATCGGCATAGGGACCCGGTTCGTCCAGCGCCTGGGCGAGGGTGGCGTCCTTGCCCAAAATCGCCGGAGGCATCAGCTTCGCCGTTCGGTCCCCCACCCCGTATGGGAAGCCGAGCACCCTGGCAGCGTCGCGGATCGCCTGCTTCCCCTTGATCGTCGAGAACGTGATGATCTGGGCGACGTGATCCGACCCGTATTTCTCTGCGCAGTACCGGATCATCTCGCTTCGATACCGTTCGTCGAAGTCCATATCGATGTCGGTCAT
>JADFIY010000025.1 GCA_022566415.1 Acidobacteriota bacterium | reverse complement strand
AAGTCGCAAGTCGCAAGTGCCAAGTCGCAAGTCCTTTTCTTCTCCTCTTGGGGCCCCGCGGAGTAGCCTCTCCGCCGCCTCCGGCCCCACCTCCACCAAGAGGGGAGTAAACGGGCGGGGAGGCCCTGTCTGGGGCGTAGGCTTCGGGACATGGAAACACTGATCGGTACCGCCGACGGGGTTCACACCCTCGGATCCGACAAGCCGCCGCTGCTCGAAGGGCACCAGATCGACGCCCTGTCCCCCGATGGCGATGGGTGGTGGGCGTTGAGCGACGGATCCACCGTATGGAACCTGGCCGGAGAAGACACGCCAACCGACGCAACCACTGTCGACGAGGCCAGGATCAACTGTTTGCTCCCTCGCCACCAGGAGCTGCTGCTCGGTGCCGAGGCCGGGCAGCTGTTCCATCTCGCCACACCGGGCGACGACCGGGCCGCCGACCTCACCGTCGATACCGCGTTTGCGGCAGCCCCCGGCCGGTCCGACTGGTACACCCCGTGGGGCGGTCCTCCCGACGTTCGCTCGATGGCCGGCGATGTCGACGGCACCGTCTACCTCAACGTCCATGTCGGAGGGATCCTGCGTTACCGCGATGACGATCCGGTGTGGCGGGACACCATGGATATCGATGCCGACGTTCACGAGGTGATCGCCCACCCCGACATGCCGGGGACGGCGATGGCCGCCACCGCCCGCGGCCTTGCCATCAGTCGCGACGGCGCCGACTCGTGGACCTTCCACACCGACGGCCTGCACGCCGCGTACTGCCGTGCGGTTGCGGTGTCGGGAGATCGGGTCTTTGTGTCCGCGTCGCGGAGCAATCGCGGCGAGAGTGCCGCGGTGTACCGGACCGACCTCGCCAGGGCGGATCTGCAGCGCTGCGAAGACGGCCTGCCCGAGTGGTTTTCCACCAACATCGATACCGGGTGTCTGCAAGCGATCGGCGAGACAGTCGTGATCGGCGATCGCGACGGCACCGTCTACCAATCGGAGGACGGCGGCGACACCTGGTTGGTGGCGGCAACGGGTCTACCCAACGTGCGGTGCGTCGCTATCGGCTGAGCACGGCTCCGCGATGGCCCACGCCGACAGAGACCAGATCGCGCCCGATTTTGCGGAGCTCTTTCAGGCGGTACCGGACGAGGCACTCGCAGACACTGCTAACTTCGCCGCTGCCTCGTCACGGATGAACCAGATAAGGAAGGGACGGAGAATGACCCTCGAGGAATACCCGGCGGGAAGCGCATTTCCCGGTGTGATCGGACGCACGGTCGAGGAGTCCACCCAGGCCTGGCCGGAGCCGCTGCGATCCAAGGAGGGCGCTCCGAACGTGCTGTTCATCGTCCTCGACGACACCGGCTTCGCCCAGCTTGGCTGCTACGGCAGTCCCATCGAGACACCCAACCTCGATCGGCTCGCCGCCAACGGCCTTTCCTACAACAACATGCACACCACAGCGCTGTGCTCGCCGACCCGGTCTTGCATCCTCACCGGGCGCAACCATCATTCCAACGGGCTGGCATCGATCACCGAAGCCTCCACCGGGTTCCCAGGAGCCAACGGCTACATCCCTCACGAGAACGGGTTCCTCCCCGAGATGCTGCTGCAACACGGATACAACACGTATGCGATCGGCAAGTGGCACCTGACACCGGCGGACCAGATCTCGGCGGCAGGACCCTACGACCGGTGGCCGCTCGGCCGCGGCTTCGAGCGGTACTACGGGTTCCTCGGGGGTGAGACCCACCAGTACTACCCGGAGCTGTGGCACGACAACCACCGGGTGGAGCCGCCGCGGACCCCGGATGAGGGATATCACGTGACCGAGGACCTCACCGATCAGGCGATCTTGTTCATTGCCGACTCCAAACAGGTCGCGCCGGACAAGCCGTTCTTCATGTACTTCTGCACCGGGGCGATGCACGCACCCCACCATGTGAGGGCGGAGTGGGCCGATCGATACCGGGGAGCCTTCGACGAAGGATGGGGGGTGTACCGGGAGAATGCGCTGACCAAGCAGAAGGAGCTTGGGATCGTCCCAGAGGACACCGAGCTGTCCCGTCACGATCCCGACGTCCAGGAGTGGGAATCGCTTTCGGCCGACGAGCGCCGCCTCTACGCCAGAATGATGGAGGTCTACGCCGGCTTCCTCACCCACACCGATCACCACATCGGACGGCTGATCTCCTTCCTGGAGACCATCGGCGAACTGGACAACACCCTGATCATGGTGATCTCGGACAACGGCGCCAGCTCCGAGGGTGGACCGTACGGCTCGGTGAATGAGAACCTGTTCTTCAACAACGTGCCGGAATCGCTCGAGGACAACCTGGCCGCCATCGATGCCCTTGGTGGCCCGACGACGTTCAACCACTACGCCTGGGGTTGGACCTGGGCGGGCAACGCTCCGTTCCGTCGCTGGAAACGGGAGACCTACCGGGGCGGGATCTCGGATCCATTGATCGTCCACTGGCCGGCCGGCATCGCGGCCAAGGGCGAGATCCGCACCCAGTACGCCCACGCCGTCGACATGGTGCCGACCGTGCTCGAGGCCCTGGACCTGACGCCGCCGACCTCGATCAAGGGAGTGACCCAGTCACCGCTCGAGGGGGTCAGCTTCGCCCATACCTTCGATGCCGCGACCGTGTCGTCGAAGCGGACAACCCAGTATTTCGAGATGATGGGGCACCGATCCCTGTATCACGACGGATGGCGAGCCGTCTGTCCGTGGCCGGGACCGTCCTTCGCCGAGGCCGGGCTGCCTTTTGGATCGCCGATCTCGAAAGACCGGCTCACCGAACTCGACGCCGAGAGCTGGGAGCTGTATCACGTCGAGGAGGACTTCGCCGAGAACCACGACGTGGCCGCCCAGCACCGTGACCGGCTGATCGCCATGATCGGTACCTGGTACGTCGAAGCCGGGAAGTTCAATGTGCTTCCGATCGACGGTAGGGGAGTGCAGCGTTTCGCCGAGCCCAGGCCGCAGATCGCGGTTGACAGGACCAGCTACACCTACTACCCGGGCACCCAAGCGGTGCCGGGCAACGCAGGGGCCGTTGTGCTCAACCGCCCACACTCGATCACCGCGCTCGTCGATATTCCGCCCGGTGGGGCGGAGGGGATCCTGGTGGCACATGGCGGGGTCGACAGCGGCTACGCAATGTACATCAAGGACGGTCGACTGACCTGGGTGCACAACTATGTCGGGCGCGACTACTTCTACGTCGTGTCGACCGAGGACGTCACCGAGGGAAGCCATGAGCTTCGTTTCGAGTTCGAGGTCACCGGGCCGCCCGATGTGACAAACGGCAAGGGAGCACCGGGCAACGGTCAGCTCTATTTCGATGGACGGCTGGTCGGCCAGGCCGAGGTGCCGGTGACCACACCGTTGGCGCTCGGGCTGACCTCCGGTATCCATGTCGGGGCGGCGCCGGGAGCGCCGGTGTGCTCGGAGTACGAGCCACCGTTCGCCTTCACCGGCACCGTTCACTCGGTGACGATCGACGTGTCCGGGGAGCTCATCCAGGACGACGAGGCGGAGATACGGCGCATCCTGGCTCGTCAATGACCGAGGCCTAGTACGGCGGTTCCTCGAGCTCGATCCAGATTGCCGTTGCCCTGGCGATCACGTCGCCGGCTGGAGTTACCAGGGCCGAGGCGGAAAAGTGCTTACGGCCGTCGACCTCGATGGGCCAGCCCATCGCGATCAGTTGCTCGCCGCCCGCGGGAACTCGGCTGATGTCGGCGGTGAGCCGTCCGAGGAGGGCGCCAGGCGTGGTGCCCAACCCGAAGTATGAGGGACAGTCGAGCGCGGACCACACATAACGGCGATCAAGCGGCTCACCCGCAGCTGCCAGCGACGGGTCGGGAACCCATGGTGCGGCGACCACATCGCTGCCGTCGAGCGGGCCGGCGAAGATCCGAAGCCCATCACCGTGGCTGCGATCGGTGCCGCAAACGAAGCACGTCGGGAGCCGATGACCCTCCGCCCAGACAAACCGCCTCGATGCTGCGACGGCCTCGGCGAGCGATGGGGGCTCGGGGACTGCCAGGTTCAGTGTTGCCGAGGACGCCTCGCCGACGAGCACGGTGCCGTGCATGAGCCGGCTCTCGCCACCATCGCCACTGAGGGTCATCGGCGTGTCCAGCGGCGGCGGCACTCGCAGGCTGACCACGGCAGTGCCCTCGATACCCTCGGCGACCACCCCGGCGGCATAACCACCGTTGCTGCTGTCGGGCGGTCCGCGGAAGTGACCGTCGATGATGACTTCCTTCTCCACCGGCGCGACCCTAGAACGGTCGGTCATGGTTCACGAACAGAACCCCCGGGGTGCCGGGGGTTCGACCTAGAGGCTCCGCAAATGTTGCGCGGTCCGGTCAATGTTGGCGAAACCCTTTGCGGAGCCGTGGCCCAAGCGGCCCGCCGCGAAGCGGCAAGAGCGGGAAAAAGGGTTTCGCTTCCGAGGCACGACCGATCACCTATCGGTGCGCCCTCTGTGAAGGGCAGTTTTGGGAGTCTTGCCCGGGACTACGGTTGACAGCCGTCCGAGCAGTGGGCAACACGCGGAATGGTGAATCGCTTCATTGGTTTTCTCCTTCCCTGGTCATTGGCAAGTCTACAGGCCGAAAGACTTCATTGATTGACTCCCTGGTTTCTACGTCAAGCCGGCATCTTCGAGCAGATCGACGAATCGATCCGTTGCCGAATCGTCCTGGAATGGGAGTTTCTCACGTAGGCCCTCTGCGGTGAGGCTTGGTCTGGTCTCCTTGGCATGCTTGACAGCGGCCGCGGCATGGCGCTCCCGCCCCAACGCAGCCTGCGACGCCGCCAGCGTCAGCAGCGCCTCTGTGTTGTCTTCGTCCCCGGCCACCACACCTTCTGCGGTGTCCGCCGCCATCTCGTACTCCTCACCGAGGAGGTAGGCGTCGGCGAGGATGCTTTGGTACCAGTCGGCGAAGAGCGGGCTCAGCCTGGTGGCACGGTCGGCGTGTTCGACCGCATCTTCCCACCGTCCCAGGTAGCGCAGCACGCTGGCGGTGACGCCGAACGTGAAGTCGCACGATGGCCGCGCCGCGGTGGCCTTCTCGACCGTTTCGGCAGCGCCCTCGAAGTCCTGGTGCAGCAGCAGCACGTAGGCGAGGATGGCATAGCCGACCCCGGTCGTGTCGTTGAGCTCCAAGGAACGGCGCGCTGTGCGCTCTGCGGCAGCGATTTCTTCGCCCGCTCGCTCCGGGGGGCCGTTGATCGCGCTGAGGAAATGGGCGATGGAGCCAGACGAGTAACCGATCGGTGCATCCGGGTAGCGTTCGATGAGTTCGTCGAACCTCGCCCCGGCGAGGACGAGTTCATCGAGCGACAGATGGTGGAGGCCCTTGTACAACAGCTCCACGCCTTGGGCGTCGAGATGGGTGCGATACAACCGCGCCGGACCGGCCGAGATCACCTCGACGTCGAGCGCTTCGACGATGTCGCGCACGATCTGATCCTGCGCCTCGAACACATCGTCGAGGGTTGCCTCGAAGCGATCGCCCCATACCGTCTTTCCGGTATCGACATCGACCACCTGAGTCAGCACCCGCATCCGCGCTCCCGACCGCTGCACGGCTCCCTCCAGGACGTACTTGACGCCGAGCTCGTGCCCTAACTGCTGCGCTGAAAACGCCCCGGATCGGTATTGCAATGTGGAGTTTTCGCTAATCAGCTCGAGGCCGGGGATCGTCATCAGCGAGATGGCCAGGCCCATCATCAACCCATCGGCGAGATGCTCGTCGCCGGTTTCACCGAGGTTGACGAACGGGCTGACGGCAAGAGACGGCAGCTTCGGCCGGGCAACCCGGCGGCGCCACGGCTTGGTTTCCACTTCTCTGGCTCTCTCGTCCTGGACGAGGTACACAAGCACTGGCTCCGGGATGTTCTTCAGCCGCTGCCGTCCCTGCGACTCGATCTTGACGTCGATGTCACCAACCGCGTCGAGTGCCGGGCCGGAAATGGTGATCCCTCCGGGCTCGCCCATTGCCTGGAGCCGGGCGGCGATGTTGATCGTGTCTCCGTACCACTGCCCGTCCTGTAGGGAGATGGCACCCGAGTTGATACCGAGGCGGAATCGCATCTGCCGTCCGGCCGGCAGACTGGCGTTGCCGTCTGCGATGCGCCGCTGGATCTGCAGTGCGGCCTCGAGCGCCGATCGCTCGTCCGGAAACACGGCGAGGAACTCGTCGCCGACGAACTGCTCGACCGAACCATCTCTGGCGCCGGTTTCCTCTTCGATGCTGCGCCGATAAGTCTGCAGCGTCTGGTGGGTCTCGATCTCGTTGTCGGCGGTGAGACGACTGTACCCGGCAACGTCGCCGTGCAGCACGGCCCCGTGACGAGTCTCTCCGTCGCTCCATGATGATTCAGCCATAGTTGTTGCATCATAAGGCCTGCAACGGTGGCGAGTCCGTTGGGTCGGGGCTCCTCGTCGGTGATCGGTCGCGCATCTCGCGCCAGAGAGATCATCCCACCTAGATGACCCGGTTTCTCCGGCCTTCCGGTAGCCTCCCCGCCGTGACCCGGCTCAGCACCAAACAACGCCTCTTCTTCGCCGCGGCCGCGTTTTCTCTTGTCATCGCCGGGTGCACGACCGGGGCCGGTTCCACGTCGACGACGGCGACTCCGACGACACCGGGCGAAACCACGACCACTACTGCCCCGGTCGAAACCACCACCGCCCCGGTCGAAACCAGCACGACAACCGTCGAGGTTCGGGTTACGGCTTCGGATTCGCTCGATTCCTTCGTGGTCGACCGGATACGAAGGGAGCTTGCCGAGCTGATGGTGAAGGCCGAGGAAGTCCGAGGGTTGCCGTTCCTGTCGGTTCCGGATGTGTTGATTCTCGACGAGACCGAGTTCAGCGCACGGGTAGCGGAGACCATTGCCGAGGATCTCGACGAGGAAGACCTCGCCATCGATTCCCGGTACCTTGCGCTGCTCGGCATGCTGCCAGAGGGCACCGATCTGTACGGCCTGTACATCGATTTATTCGCCGAACAGGTCGCCGGGTTCTACGACGGCGATGAGGGCGAGCTCGTCGTGCCCGCCGCGCCGGAAGGCTTCACTCCGCTGCAACGGGTCACCGTGGTTCACGAACTGGTGCACGCCCTCACCGACCAGTACTTCGACTTCAACGAGGACTACACAACCTTGATCGACGAAGGCAACGGGGACGACACGTCTGCCTACCTCGCCGTCATCGAAGGCGACGCCCAGCGTGCCTCGTTCGTGTACCTGGAGAGCCTGAGCCCGTTCGATGCGATACAAGTGGCGACGGAGGCGTTCGCCATCGACTCGACGGTGTTCGATTCCACCCCGGCGTGGATCCAGGACGATCTGCTGTTCCCGTACCGGCAAGGGCTCATCTTCACCGAGTCAGTCCTCGGCGCCGGGGGCCTTGCCGGCGTCGACGAGACCTACATCGACCCGCCCACAACCACCGAGCAGGTCCTGGACTATGGCAAGTACGTTGCCGGTGAGGGGCCGCTCGATCTCCCGCAGGCGGCGACGGAGCTGAGCGGGTGGGATATCCACTACGAGGGCTCGTTCGGGGAGTGGGGACTCCGCCTCATCCTCGGCGAGAGCCTGCTGCCCGGTGAGGCCACCCAGGCTGCCGCCGGATGGGGCAACGACCGGTACACCGTGTATGCCCGCGGCGACGACGTGGCCGTCGTGCTGCACTACATCGGTGACGCCGAACGCGACGCCGAGGAGCTCGCCGATGCCTTCATCGCCCACATCCGGACCTCGATGAACGCTGGATCGCCCGTCGAGTCGGGCGGCGGCCTGCTCTACGAACAGGGGAGCGACTACGTCTTCCTCGACCGGGTGGAGGACCAGGTGTTCCTCATCGCCTCGACGGACAAGAGTGCTGGCGCTGATCTGAGGGCCCAGCTCGGCCTGTAGGTCCTGAGTCTTGAGTCCTCAGTCTTCCAGCCCGAAGTCCCGAGACCGCTGACCACCATCATGACTGATGACTGACGACTCAAAATCACCTACGTTGACCGTGATGGAAACGCGTCAAGGCCGATCGCGGAAGAACAGAAAAGGCTTCGGCGATGCTCAGCCGCGGCCGGCGTTGGGCTTGCGCCCGTGGTTCGCCTTCTTGCGACGAGCGCGGAGTTTGCGACGTTTTGCCTTTGCCATGGGGGGCAGGCTACCAGCGGAGCCCCTGTATTCGATGCCGGCCAGCGTGACTCTCCTTGGCGGGAACTGGGTGGCCGATGGCGTCGTCGTCGCCATCTCGTTCGGCGAGCGTCTGACCGGCATCCGCAATCCGGACGCATCGGGCGTGCTGCTGCACACCTCATCGGTTCACGGGCGAGGGATCAGCTCGCCGTTGCGGCTGATCCACCTCAGTCGCTCGGGTACCGTCATTGGGGAAGGGCTGCTCGCCCCGGGGCAGATCGTCCGTTCGAAGTCCTATTGGGTGCTCGAGCTGCCGTTGTCGACTCCGGCGCCGCCCCCGGGCGCACGGCTCACGGTTCTGCCATCCTCGCCGGTGTGAAGGGGACCCTCATCATGTGTGCGACGCCGATCGGCAATCTCGAAGACGTCTCGCAGCGCCTGCGAAGCACGTTGGAAGCGGCAGACGTCGTCTTCGCCGAGGACACGCGCCGTACCGGGAAGCTCATGGAGCGACTCGGGATCCGCGTCGAGCTCCGCTCCTTCTTCGTCGGCAACGAGCAGCAGCGCCTCGGCGAGCTCCGAGAGCGGCTGCGCCGGGGCGAGACCGTCGCCCTCGTCAGCGACGCCGGCATGCCAGCGGTCTCCGATCCGGGGGTGGGCGCGGTGCGTTTGGCCAACGAGGTTGGGGCGACGGTATCGGTCGTCCCCGGACCGAGTGCGGTGACCAGCGCACTGGCGGTATCCGGGCTCGGCGGAGATCGCTTTGTCTTTGAGGGTTTCCTGCCAAGGGGCGCCGGTGAACGGGTGCGACGAATGGAGGCGATCGCAGCCGACGACCGGCCCACCGTCCTGTTCTCTCCGCCAACCCGCGTCGCCCAGGACCTCGCAGAATTGGCGGATCATGTCGGCGCCGGTCGGCCGGTAGTCGTGGCCCGGGAGCTGACCAAACTCCACGAGGAGGTGTGGCGGGGCACCCTCGGCGACGCCGCGCGCCACTGGGCAACCGACGTGCAGCCCAGGGGGGAGTTCACTCTGGTGATTGCGCCGGCCGCTCACGAGGCACCCGATATGGCGGGGGCCCTGGCGTCGGTCGACGAGCGAGTTGCCGCGGGCGTTCGTTTGTCTGAGGCGGTCCGCCAGGTTGCAGAAGCAACCGATGTCTCGCGACGGATCCTCTACGAAGCCGCCTTAGAGGCGCGAGGCATCAGGGAAGACGGTTAGAGGTGGACGAGCTACAAGCCTGACCCTGCGCCTTGCTGGCGGCTGAAGACTGACGACTGCAAACCTCCAAAGGAGGTTTGCCTTACGCGGCGACCTTCCCCCGGCACACGGCACAGATGCCCCGGCCGAGGTACTCGGCGACGTCTTCGGTCGATCCGCAGAATACGCAGGTCGCCTCGAGCTTGCGCAGAACGATGGCGCCGTTCTCGACGCCGATCTCGAGCTCATCGCCCTCATGGATGTTGAACAGACGCCGGGTCTCTGCGGGCACCACGATCCTGCCCAGGTCATCGATCTTGCGCACCATCACCGTATCCAAGGGAGCCTCCAGGATGAGTCGAATGTCTGACCCTGAGTGTAGGAGGCGCTCAAGCAACTGGAAGCAGCTCCCAGGTCCCCCGTTTGGCGGACCGCTACCATCGCCGCCCGTGGCAAACCCTGTCTCCACCACCAAGAAGATCCTGGTCGCCGTCGCCTGGCCGTACGCAAGCGGATCGCGCCACCTCGGTCATCTCGCCGGGGCCTACCTGCCTCCCGATATTTTCGCCAGGTATCACCGGGCGCTTGGCAACGACGTGCTGATGGTTTCCGGCAGCGATGTGCACGGCACCCCCATCACGGTTCGCGCCGACGAAGAGGGGAAGGCGCCGGAGGAGATCGTTGACCGCTATCACCGCGAGTTCGTCCAGAACTGGGAGGACCTCGGGATCCGGTATGACCTGTACACGACCACCGGCACCGACACCCACCGCCAGGTGACCCAGGACTTCTTCATGAAACTCCTCGACAACGGGTACCTGTACCGCCAGATGACCGAGCAGTTCTTCGACGACGAGGCAGGGCGATTCCTCCCCGACCGGTATGTCGAGGGGACCTGCCCCTACTGCGGGTTCGTGCACGCCCGCGGCGATCAGTGCGACAACTGCGGGCGGACCCTGGACCCGACCGATCTCATCGACCCCAAGAGCAAGCTGACCGGCAATACGCCGGTACTCCGCCAGACCGAGCACTACTACTGGAAGCTCAGCGCATTCCAGGAGCCGCTTCTCGAATGGTTGCGCACTCGCCAGGGCTGGCGGCCGCACGTCCTGAACTTCGCCATCGGCATGGTTGAAGACGGCCTCCACGACCGGGCGTTCACCCGCGACCTCGAATGGGGGATCCCGCTCCCGGTCGACGATCTAGGACCTGGCAAGACCATCTATGTGTGGTGGGAGGCGCTCATGGGCTATTTCTCGGCGCCCCAGGAGTGGGCAAGGCTGGCCGGCGAACCCGATGCCTGGAAGGCGTGGTGGGAGGACCCGGACGCGGAGTCCTATTACTTCATCGGCAAGGACAACATTCCGTTCCACGCCGTGTACTGGCCGGCGCTGCTCATGGGCTACGGCGGGCTGAACCTGCCAACAGATGTGCCGTCCAACCAGTTCGTCACCTTCGGCGGTGAGCAGGCGTCGGCGAGCCGCGGCATCGGACGGTCGATCGGCTGGTACACAGAACGGTTCGAGCCGGACGCGCTGCGTTATGCGGTTTCGATCAACTTCCCGGAGACCTCCGACACCGAGATCACCGTCGAGGAGCTGGTGAAGCGGGTGAACGAGGAGCTGGTGGCGACGTGGGGGAACCTGGTCAACCGGGTGGTTGCGATGACCGGTCGCTATTTCGACAGCGTCGTCCCTGCGGCCGTTGACGCCGACGAGCGAGACGCTGCGTTGATCGCCAGCGTCGACGCCACCCTCGATGAGGTCGGTGATCTGATCGGTGCCATCAAGTTGCGCGCAGGGCTGCAACGTGCCATGGCCGGCGCCCAGACGGTGAATGCCTACCTGAACGAACGGGAGCCGTGGAAGACGGCGGCGGACGACACGGAACGAACCGGGACCACCCTCAAGGTCGCCCTCGACGCCATCGCCGGAATCGCGGTCGCCCTGTATCCCTATCTTCCGTTCACGACCACGAGGGTGCTGCGAGCACTAGGTGTCGAGCTCGGCGAACATGGCCCGTGGTGGCGGCGTCCCGAGATCGCGGGGGGGACCAAGCTTTCCGACCTCGGCCCCCTCTACGCCAAGATGGAGCCGATCGACGAGGAGGAGTAGCCGTGACCAGTTGGGTCGACAGCCACTCCCATCTGTTCCTCATGGCAGAGGATCCGGCCACCGTCATCGAACGCGCCGTCGCCGCAGGCATCTCGTGGATGATGTGCCCGGGGACCGACCTGGAGACGAGCGTGCAGGCACGAGCCATCGCAGGCCGGCATCCCGATCGGGTTCGCTGGAGCGCAGGGTTGCACCCGCACGAAGCCGGCAAATGGGAAGCCGAGCGGGGTCGGATCGCCGCGCTTGCCGTCGACGCCGACGCCGTCGGTGAGTGCGGCCTCGACTACTACCGAGATCTCTCCCCCCGCGATCAACAGCGCTCTGCATTCGAAGCCCAGGTCGAGCTGGGCGTGCAGCTGGACAAGCCGGTCATCGTGCATGTGCGGGACGCCTTTGCCGATGTCCACGACATCCTCGAACCGGCCGCACTCGGGGAGCGGGCGGTCATGCACTGCTGGACCGGGGGACCCCGCTGGACCAAGCGCTTTCGCGACCTCGGAGTGACCTTCTCCTATGCCGGGCCGATCACGTTCGCCACCGGTGACACCGTTCGCCGCGGCGCCGCAGAAGCCCCACCAGAGCGGACGTTGGTCGAAACCGACAGCCCGTACCTGGCACCGCATCCGCATCGGGGAGAGGACAACCGCCCCGAATGGGCCATTCTCAACGGCCACGCCCTTGCCGGGGTTTGGGGGGTCGACGTCGAAACCGTTGCCGAGCTCTCCACCGCCCACGCCGCCCGTGTGTTCGGCGGGGCTCCGCCTGGAGCCGCCGGTGCCTGATCCGACGCCGCAGGGGCGGACCCGTATCCGCCAGTTGCTCACCAGCCACGAGCTGACCCCGCGCAAGACGCTTGGACAGCATTTCCTCGCTGATCCCAACATCATCCGCAAGATCGTCGGGCTCTCCGGTGTCGGTCCAGGCTCGAAGGTGATCGAGGTCGGCGGCGGGACCGGGACCCTGACCACTGAGCTCGCCGCGTCCGGTGCGTCCGTCATCGTTTACGAGATTGATGACGGCCTGGTCGGCGTGCTCCACGAGGTGCTCGGTGGGATGCCGAACGTCGAGATCCGCCACCAGGATGCGTCGCGGGTCCACCTCCAGGATGCCCTCAGCGGCGAGCCCTGGACGCTCGTCGCCAACCTCCCGTACAACGTGGGAACCGGGATCCTGCTCGATGCGCTGCGTTTTGCGCCACGCGTCACTCGGTTCGTGGTCACGGTTCAGACCGAGGTGGCGCAACGGATCTTCGCTCAACCCGGATCCAAGGTGTACGGCATCCCCAGCATCGTGGCCGCCCTCCACGCCACTGGCGGGGCGGCCTTTGCCCTCCGCCCCGACGTGTTCTACCCGGAGCCGAACGTCGGCTCCACCGTCGTCGAGTTGGACCGGGTGGCGCCCCCGGCCCAGGCCGAGCAAGCCATTGCGCTGGCGGTTGCTGCGTTTCAGCAGCGGAGGAAGATGCTGCGCGGCAGCCTGGCCTCGCTGATCGACGATCCGGCGGGTGTTTTGGAGCGGGCCGGCATCGATCCAACCAGACGAGCCGAGGAGCTCGCGCCGGATGATTTCGTCCGTCTGGCCGAAGCCGTTGCCACATGAGCAAGGCAAGGGCAAGCGCCAAGGTCAACCTCGGCTTGAAGGTCGAGGCGCCGCGTAACGACGGCTACCACCCGCTGCGCAGCCTGATCCAATCGATCGATTGGGTGGATGAGGTCACCGTTGCCGACGCCGAGGCCGATGAGGTGGTGGTATCCAACGACATGGTCCCCGCCGACGAAGACAACCTGGCGTGGAGGGCTGCCGACATCGTGCGCGCGGTCGTCGGATCGTCGGAGCCGATGCAGGTGGCGGTGCACAAGTCGATACCCGACGGCGCCGGGCTCGGTGGGGGCAGCGCCGACGCTGCGGCTGCGCTCATCCTCGCCTCGCGTCGGTTCGGTGTCTCCTTCGACGAGGTGCGCCGACTCGCCGTCGATCTCGGTGCGGACGTGCCGTTTGCGCTCGTCGGCGGAACCGCAGTCGTCACTGGCATCGGTGAGTTCGTATCCCCGGAGCCGGACGCCGAGGGTTTCGCCCTCGCAGTAGTGGTGCCGCCCTTCCGGTTGGAGACGCCCCTCGTTTATGCCACCTGGGATGATCTCGATGGCCCCGACGGGCCGGTCTTTCCGGCGTTTGCGCTTCCTCCCGCATTGCGCGACTACGCACCACTGGCCAACGACCTGTACCCGGCCGCAGTAGCGGTTGTTGCCGCGCTCGACGATTGGCGGGCCGAGCTCGAAGCATCCTGGGGTATTCCGGTGGCGATGACCGGGAGCGGTTCCGCCCTCTACGGGTACTTCGCGACCATCGGTGAAGCCGAGGACGCGGCGACCAAGGCTCCAGCAGAGGCCCGCGCTGCTCGCGCCGCGTCGCCAGTGTCGTTCGGCTGGCAGGTCGTAGACGATCAAACTCGTAATACGTAATACGTAATACGTCCCAGGACGGCGCCCACCGGATCGACCGCCCTAACCTCTAGGTGCCCCGTTTTTCTGGGGGGTGGTGTAACTGGCAGCACGGGTGGTTTTGGTCCATCCAGTACGGGTTCGAGCCCTGTCCCCCCAGCGATGTCCGTTCCAGCAGCCATGAAGATCGGTGTCGTCGTGCTCGCCGCGGGGAAGGGCGCCCGGCTGCGCTCCGACGCGCCAAAAGCCCTCCACACCGTGGCAGGGCGCACCCTGCTCGGCTGGACGCTGGACAGCATCGCCCCCCTTGGCGCCACAGCTACGGTCGCCGTGGTTGGCGACGGCGCCGAAGCCGTCACCGCAGCCCTCCCCGACGGTGTCGGTCACACAATCCAGGATCCCCTACTCGGGACGGGAGATGCCGCCAGGCTCGGGCTCGAGCATCTCCCGCCCGACGTCGACACCGTGCTGATCGTCCCCGTCGACATGCCCCTGCTCTCGTCAGACACGCTGCGCTCTGTCGTCGACACCCACCACCGCTCCGGCAACGTGGCGACCTTGCTTGTGGCCGCGATCAGCGACCCGACCGGATACGGAAGGGTGCTGCGGGACGGCGATGCCGTCGTCGGGATCATCGAGGAAGGCGACGCCTCGGACGAGCAGCGCACCATCGATGAGATCAACACGTCGGTGTACGCCTTCGATCGGGCCCGCCTCACCACCGCCCTCGCCTCCCTGGAGAATGACAACGCTCAGGGCGAGTACTACCTCACCGACGTGATCCACCAGTTCGCAGCCGGTGACGACCCGGTCGGCGTGGTGACCACGGACGAAGTCGAGGCCCTCGGCGTCAACACACTCTCTCAGCTCGCCGCCGCCGGTGCCAGTCTTCGCCGCCGGATCAACAAGCGATTGATGGACGATGGCGTGGCCATGGTCGACCCGGATCGCGTCTACGTCGATGCCGGGGTGACCGTTGCCGCCGGGGTGCGCCTGTACCCCGATGTGTATCTCCAGGGCGAGACCAGCGTAGGTGCGGGCGCCGAGGTCGGCCCGAGCGTGCACGTCACCGACACCAGCATTGGAGAATTGGCAACGATCCGGTTTGCGGTGATCGATCGGACCGTCATCGGGAAAGGGGCCATCGTCGGGCCGTTCACCCACCTTCGCCCCGGCACGGATCTTGGTGAAGGCGCCAAGGCCGGCGAGTTTGTCGGGATCAAGAACTCAACCATCGGCAAGGGATCGAAAGTGCCCCACCTCAGCTACGTCGGCGACGCCGACATCGGCGAAGGGTCCAACATCGGTGCCGGCACGGTGACGGTCAACTACGACGGTTTTGAGAAACATCGGACGAAAATCGGGGATCGAGTGAGGATCGGGTCGGACACGATGCTGATCGCCCCGGTGGAAATTGGCGACGATGCGTTCACCGGGGCGGGGTCCGTCATCACCGAGGATGTTCCTCCGGGAGCACTCGCCATTGAGCGTTCGCCGCAGGTCGAGGTGCCGGGCTACGCTGAGCGCCGAAAGCGCCGAGCGGCTCAGGACGGCGACAGCTGATGGAGGGCGGCTGATGGAGCTTGCGAGCCGGAAACGGTTGATGGTGTTCTCGGGTTCGGGTAACGAGCCCCTCGCTGAAGAGGTGGCCAAGATCCTCGGCGTCCGGCTCGGTGGCGTGGAACGCTCGATCTTCGCCAACGGTGAGATCTACGTTCATTACACCGAGAGCGTTCGCGGTGCCGACACCTTCGTGATCCAGAGCCATAGCTACCCGATCAACTTCCACATCATGGAGCAGCTGATCATGATCGACGCCCTGATGCGGGCGTCGGCGAAACGGATCACGGCCGTTGTCCCCTTCTACGGTTACGCCCGCCAGGACAAGAAAGGCCGGCCCCGTGAGCCGATCTCGGCCAGGCTGATGGGAGATCTCTTCCTGCAGGCCGGCGCCGATCGGATCGTGTCCCTCGACCTGCATACCGGGCAGATCCAGGGCTTCGTCGATGCGCCGTTCGACCACCTCACTGCTATCAGACTGTTCGCCGACTACGTCGAGGACACCCTTCAGGGCCCGACGACGATCGTATCCCCTGACGCGGGACGGGTGAAGCTCGCCTCGCGGTTTGCCGCCCACCTCGATGCCCGCGTCGCCTTCGTCCACAAACGCCGTGCTGAGGACGTTCGCAACGACAGTTCGCCCCTCTGGGTGGTGGGCGACGTCGAGGACCGGCACTGCATCATCATCGACGACATGGTCGACACCGCAGGCACCGTGGTCGGTGCCGCCGAGTTGCTCAAGGAGCGCGGCGCGCTTTCGGTCAGGGTGATCGCTACGCACGGCGTGCTGTCGCCGCCGGCGGTGGATCGGCTGAAGAACGCCCCGATCGACGAGCTGGTCATCACCAACTCGCTCCCGGTTCCCGACGACGCCAGCCATCTCGACTCCCTGACGGTTCTGTCGATCGGCCCCATCCTGGCCGGGGCGATGAATGCCATCTTCGCCGACGCCTCGGTGAGCGAGATCTTCCAGGGCGAGAACATATAGGCCACCGGTTACCGGTCATCGGAAACCTAGTTTCTGGCCGGAGACCGGCGACTGGAGACTGGTGACCATGGATACACACACGATCACGATCGACACCGGTGGAACCAGGGGGACCTTCGATCTGACGGGCGAGGTCACTGCCTTCGTCGCCGGAAAGGGAGACGGGCTCGTGTCCGTGTTTGTTCCGCACGCCACTGCGGGGATCGCCATCATCGAGACCGGTGCCGGCAGTGACGCCGATCTCATGGGTGTAATCGATGCAATCTTGCCACGGCGCGACGACCGCTACCGGCATCGCCACGGCTCCGAGGGTCATGGAGCAGACCACGTGCTGCCGGCGCTCGTGTCGCCGTCGGTCACCATCCCGGTCATCGACGGCCGCCCGGCCTTGGGAACATGGCAGTCGGTCCTCTTGGTCGACCCGAACGCCGACAACCCGAGCCGCACGGTGCGGCTGAGCTTCATTGCCGGCTGAGGGTTGGAGCAGGCAACACCTAGACTTTCACCGCTTCGGTGTGGAGCAGCCGAGTCGACAACCACCAACGAGCGACGGAGTCTGACATGGAGCAGGAGACCCTGCCCGCCCAGAAACGGGCCACCTCGGGAACCCGTCCCGCCCGCCGGATGCGGCGAGAAGGGCGCATTCCCGCCGTCGTGTACGGAACCGGTTTGGAAACGATGTCGATCAGCATCGATAGCCGCCAGCTGGACGCAACGTTGCGTACGGAAGCGGGTCTCAACGCCCTGATCAACGTCGTCGTCGAAGACGGCGGCGAAATCTTGGCCGTCGCCCGAGAGATCCAGCGCGACCCGGTGCGTGGGAACATCACCCACGTCGACCTCATCAAGGTGTCACTCGACATCGAGATCGAGGCCGAAGTCGCCCTCGCCTACGTGGGTGTCCCATTAGGGGTACGCGAGGAGGAGGGCTTCATCGAGGCGATCGAAACCACCGTCGCCATCCTTGCCCTGCCGACTGCCATCCCGTCATCGATAGAAGTGGACATCACCCACCTCGGCATCGGCGACACGCTCAAGGTCGGTGACCTTGCTGCGATCGAGGGGGTCACCTACACCACGGATGCCGATCGCCCACTGGTCACCGTGCTGCTGCCGGTTGTCGAGGAAGAGCCTGAGGTCGAGGTGCTCGAGGGCGAGGAGCTCGAAGAGGGCGAAGAGGGCGAGCCGGTCGAGGGCGAAGAGGAAGCCGAAGCCGCAGACGGTGGGAAAGACACCGCCGTACAGGGCTGAGCCATACGGTGGACCGCAGCCTGATCGTCGGACTGGCGAACCCCGGCTCGCGCTACGACGGAACCCGCCACAACGTCGGGGCGGAGGTTGTCGCCGCGGTAGCGCCGGGGCAGCGGTTCAAGCGAGCCCGCCTCGGTATCAGCGCCGACGTCGCCGAGGTGCAGATCGGGGAGGCCAAGGTGGTGCTCGCCGTGCCGCGTACGTTCATGAACGACTCGGGCGACGCGGTCGAGCCGCTTGCCCGCTACTTCGGTGCAGACGGGGATCATCTGCTGATCATCCACGACGACATCGACTTGCCGTTTTCCAAGCTCCGCATACAGCAGGCCGGTGGTGATGCCGGCCACAACGGTGTCCGGTCCATCGTGCGTTCCCTCGACGGCGATGGATTCTGGCGTCTCAAGGTCGGTGTCGGGCGACCACCCCCCAGGGTGGACCCCGCAGACTATGTCCTGAAGCGATTCAGCAAGAGCGAGCGGGACGCCGTCGATGACGCGGTGGTCCGGGCTGCTCAGGTCGCCGAGGTTTTTGCCACGTTGGGGGGCGAGGCGGCGAGGGAACGGGCGGGGGAGCTGAACTGATCAGGCCTCCTGTCGCGAGCACGTCGGAGCGCAGTTGCGCCCCAATGTTCTCGGCAGTTGCTCAGTAGTCATATGCCCGGTTGGGTTCTGGTGTGACACAGTTTGTGGTGGGGCTACGTTCTGGTGTCACACATGCGCCTGTCCGGGCATAAGAGGGTGTGGGAGAGGCGGCATACCGCGTGTCGATCCGAGGGACATCCAAGAAACCGCGGACTATCTCAACATTGCCACGACCTGGTTCTTCGCAGCCTCTTCGGGGAAGAGCGCCTGGTCGATGGAGAGTTCTACCGAACCGGCGATTGGCTCATCTATTGCAAAGTCAATCCTCGTGCGGCTACCGATTCCATTCCCGAAGGCGACTACCCAACAGTGATCGTCCAGGTCGTGGAGGGCTGAGGACGTCGAGACGGTCGGACCTGGCAAGAATCAGCCGTACTGTGTCGATCTCCGAACGCTGAGAGAGGTTGGGCGATGGGCCGGTTGGTGGCAGCCATCGATCAAGGGACGACCAGTACGCGTTGCGTGCTGGTCGACCTTTCTGGCGCCATCGTGGCCATGGACCAGCGCGAGCACGAACAGATCTATCCGGAGCCCGGGTGGGTGGAGCACGACGCCACCGAGATCAGACACAACATAGACGCCGTGGTTGCCGGAGCCCTGGAGGCTGCCGATGCCACGGCGTCGGATGTCGCCGCCGTCGGGATCACCAACCAACGCGAGACAACGCTGCTGTGGTCGCGCACCACCGGCGAGCCTGTCGGGAACGCCATCGTCTGGCAGGACACCCGCACCGCCGAGTTGTGTCGGGAGCTTGCGGGATCCGACGGTGCCGACCGGTTCCGGGCCGTCACCGGGCTGCCGCTGGCCACCTACTTCTCGGGGCCCAAGATCCGGTGGCTGCTCGATCACGATGACGAGCTGCGGGCACGTGCCGAGTCGGGCGAGCTCGCCTTCGGGACCATGGACAGCTGGGTGGCGTGGAACCTCACCGGCGAACACGTCACCGACGTGACCAACGCCAGCAGAACCATGCTGATGGACCTCACCACGTTGGACTGGTCGCCCGAGTTGCTCGATGCCTTCGGGATCCCGGCAAAGCTTCTCCCATCGATCGTGCCCTCGTCTGGGGTGATCGCGCCGGACGCCCTCGGTGACGCGCCACTTGCCGGGATCCTTGGTGATCAACAGGCGGCACTGTTCGGCCAGGCCTGCTTCACCCCAGGCGAGGCCAAGAACACCTACGGGACCGGCTGCTTCATGCTGCTCCACACCGGGGAGGACCCGGTGGCGTCCACCAACGGGATGCTGACCACCGTCGCCTATCAAATCGAGGGCATGCCGGCCCAATACGCGCTGGAGGGCTCGGTGGCGATCGCCGGCGCCGCAGTGCAGTGGCTGCGTGACAACCTCGGGCTGATCGAGTCCGCCGCCGACGTCGAGGTCCTGGCAACGAGCGTCGAGGACAACGGAGGGGTGTACTTCGTGCCCGCCTTCTCCGGGCTGTTTGCACCATGGTGGCGAGACGACGCCAGAGGGGTGATCGCCGGCCTCACCCGTTTTGCCACCGGCGCTCATCTCGCCAGGGCGGTCCTCGAAGCAACTGCCTACCAAACCCGCGACGTGCTGGAAGCGATGGAGGCCGACGCCGGATCGAGCATCGACTCCCTCAAGGTCGATGGCGGGATGGTGGTCAACGACCACCTGATGCAGTTCCAGGCCGACATCCTCGATGTCACGGTGGTTCGCCCGAAAGTCAACGAGGCCACCGCTCTCGGTGCCGCATACGCCGCAGGGCTCGCCGTCGGGTTCTGGGAGAGCCTCGATGAGCTTCGCTCCCACTGGGGGATAGACCGCGCCTTCGAACCGGCGATGTCGGAAGCCAAGCGCGAGGCGTATTACGCCGATTGGCTGAAGGCCGTGTCCAAGAGCACCGGCTGGCTCTAGCCGTTGAATCTGCCCGCCCTCGCTTACCATCTCAAACCGATGTCGATCCCAAATCTGCTCGCCGTCGTCCGGCTCATCCTCACCCCGATCGCGATGGCCCTGATCCTTGCCTCCGCAAGTAGCGACAGGGTCAAGATCGCGGCCGTTGTGGTGTTCGTGGCCGCCGCGCTCACCGACTATGCCGACGGGTTCCTGGCCAGGCGGTGGCAGATCACGACCACCTTCGGCGCCTTCCTCGATCTGCTGGCGGACAAAGTGCTCGTCGCCGGCGCCCTGATCGCGTTGGTCGACATCGGCACGGTGTCGAGTTGGGCGGCCTTCCTCATCATCGGCAGGGAGATCGCGGTCATGGCCTTGCGGGGGGTTGCCGCTCTCGGGCAGTCGACCGTCCCTGCCAGCTTCTGGGGTAAGTCAAAGGCCGCCATCCAGTTCGTCGCCGTCGGCGTGGCGATTCTCGAGCCCGACATCGTCATCGGCCCGTGGCGGCTCGACCAATGGCTCATCTGGTTGGCCGTGGTGGTGACCCTCGTTTCCGCAGGGGACTACTTCAGCCGCTTCCGCGCCGTCTTCTCCACGCAACGCGACGCGGTCTAAAGGGCTCTGCCAGCCCTGGGCTCCCAGGGTCGGTAGGCGGACCTCCCGGCCCACAGTTCGAGCCGCTGATGCTGGTATGTGTGAACCGTGGGCTGCCAGGGTCAGAGGGAGTCCCTGCGAGCCCTGGGCTCCCAGGGTCGGTAGGCGGACCTCCCGGCCCACAATTCGAGCCGCTGATGCTGGTATGTGTGAACCGTGGGCTGCCAGGGCTGTAGGGAGTCCCTGTTCTGTTGCAGCACATCCCTGACACATGTCGCGGGTCTTCCCTGACAGTGTTGGGGGTATGTGGAGTGAGATTGCCATGAGTGTGCGTCGTGCCATCGCGGAGGCGGATGTGTCGACGTTGA
>JADFIY010000182.1 GCA_022566415.1 Acidobacteriota bacterium | reverse complement strand
AGGAATCCACCAAGCCAGGCACCAAGCTTTTATCGGACCTCCCCTGGTGCGTGTCCACGTTGACCACTCGCCCGTCGGTTCCGGTCGCGACCTGCCGACCCTCGCTCGGCTCGTCGCCACGGATGCGGGGCAGCTTGCGGACGGCCCCGGCGGCGTCAATCAGCCTCGGATCAGTGTAGACCTGCGTCGTCAAACGAATGTCCGTATGCCGCATCAGCCCCATCGCTTCGCGGATGTCCACCTTGCTCGTCGCGAGCAGCGTGCCGAATGTCATGCGGAGGGCGTGGAGGTCCAACTTCTTTCCGTCGATCTCCCGCTCGATCCCGTCCCCGCCCGGGTACTCGCCGTCACCGCCGGAACCGCTCCGCAGCCGATACGTCACGATCCGGAACGGATAGTGCGTCTCCAGCGACTCGATGGGCGTGTTCTTCGTGTTGGTCATCCCGGTGTGGATGCCCGACTGTCCTGGCACCCCCGGGCGACCTCCCTGGCCTCCGGCGACCGTCTCGTAGTAGGCGAAGTCATCGTTGCCGATCAGCACGTTGTTCATCGTCCCCTGGCTCGCTGCCGGGACCCGGTCGGGCGCGGCCTGGGCAAGGGCACCGAGCAGGGTGTCGGCGATCCGCTGGCTGGTCTCCACATTCCCTGCGGCGACTGCTGCTGGAGGCAGTGCGTCGACGATCGAACCCTTGCGGGTCTCCAATGTGATCGGTCGATAGCAGCCACCATTGGTCGGGATGGTCGGATCCGTGGCGACGCGAACCGCGTAGTAGAGACAGGACAGTGCCACCGCTCGTACCGTGTTGATGTTGCCCTCGATCTGGGGCGCCGAGCCGGTGAGGTCGGCGTGAAGAGTGTCACCGCTGATCGTGACCCTCGCTGTGATCGCCAGGTCTTCCCCTTTGCCCCACTCCATATGGTCGACAAACGAATACGCCCCGTCGGGAAGCGCGGCGAGGGCGCTGCGCATGCGCCGTTCGCCGTAATCGAGCAGCGTTGCCGTCACCGTGCGCCACCGGTCGAGCCCCTCAGCGTCGATCAGCTCGGTCACCCGGAGGGCGCCCGCCTCGTTGGCTCCCAGCTGTGCAGACAGGTCCCCGAGGCGCTCGGTAGGGGTACGGGTCGCGGCCAGAAACGGCCCGGAGAACTCATCGAGCCAGTCGCCGTTGCGAACCGCGGGAACGGGGGAGACAACATGACCCTCCTGTTCGAGACGCGTGGCATGTGCAGGCATCGATCCCGGAGCGTCGCCACCGACATCGGCGTGGTGGGCGCGATTTGCCACCCAGGCAACGAGGTCATCGGCGACGTGCACCGGACGGAGAAGGGTGAGGTCGTTGAGGTGGGTTCCGCCGGCGAAAGGATCGTTGACCGCAAACTGAGTATTGGGCTCTACGTCGGTGCCGAAGCGATCGAGGACAGCCGCCACCGAGGCCGGCATCGAACCCAGATGCACCGGGATGTGCTCGGCCTGAGCGAGCATCTCGCCAGAAGCATCGAACAGAGCCGCAGAACAGTCCGCCCGCTCCTTTATGTTCGGCGAGTACGCGGTGCGCCGCAGCACCACGCCCATGTCGGCGGCGATCGAGCTGAGACGATTGCGGGCCACCTCGAGCGTGATCGGATCTACTTTCACCACGTGATCTCCAGGGCCCCGGTGCGATGCACCTCGGCTCGCTCCTGCGCCCCGATCCAAATCGTCGCCTCCCGCTCCTCGATGATCGCCGGGCCGACGATCTCGGCTCCGATTTCCAGGCCTCCACGGATGTATACCGAGGCGTCGACCGGCCCATCGCCGGTGAGCACGGTTCTGGTCCCGGCGCCGGCATCGCCGTGCGGCTCCCACATGGGAAGATCGTCGAAGGTGAACCATGCCGATCCCACTGCCTCGGCGCGCACCGTCACCGCCTCGATCGGATCGTCTTCACGGTGGAACCCGTTGCGCTCGTGGTGGGCGGCGTTGAACCGCACAGCGAGCCGATACCAGCCCTCCTCCGCCCGATACGGGACGGTGATCTCGTGCGACTGTCCGAGGTAGCGGACATCGACCATCGTGGTCACGACTCCCCCGGGAAGCCGCTGCTCCGCCTTCGCCGCAGCCATGGCAACCTCCTGGTCCAACCCGCTATCGCCGGATCTGAGCAGCACACTCCTCGCCTCGTCGACCCTCGGGGCGCTGAGCAGCAACCCGAGCGCGGAGAACACACCGGCGTGGGCCGGTACCACAACGCCAACCATCTCTAATGAGCGGGCGAGCGCGGTGGCGTGCAGGCCTCCTGCTCCGCCGAAGGCAACCAGCCAGGCACCGCGCGGGTCGACCCCCTGCTCGATCGACACGCTCCGCACCGCGCCGGTCATGACCTCTTCTACGACGCGGATCATGCCAAGCGCAGTCTGCTCGAGGCTCAACCCGGCGTCGTGGCCGAGTCGTTCGATCGCTTGCTCGGCGAGGCGGTGATCGATTTCGAGGCGACCCCCCAGGGCGGCGCCTGGCGCCATCCGGCCAAGCACGACGTTGGCGTCGGTGACGGTGGCCTCGTTTCCCCCCTTGCGATAGCACGCCGGTCCCGGATCGGCGCCTGCACTCTTCGGCCCGACGCGCAGCGACCCGCCGGAGTCGACCCAGCCGATGCTGCCACCGCCGGCCCCGACGCTGTGGATCGCGGTCGACGGCATCCGACAGGCGTACCCGGCCACGGCTCGCTCATAGGAGATTTCCGGCCTGCCGTCTTCGATGCGGCATACATCTGTAGAGGTTCCACCCATATCGAAGGACACCACCTGGTCCCTGTCGAAGGCGGTGGCGAGCGCCGCTGCCGCAACCGATCCCCCGGCGGGACCGGAAAGGAGGATCGCTGCCGGCAGCTGTGCCGCCCGCTCAGTGGTGATGAGCCCACCCGAGGAGCGCATCACACCCACCCGCTCGGCAATGCCTGCGGCCTGCACCCGCTCTTCGAGGCGCTTGAAATACGTGGCGACAACCGGTTGGAGGTATGCGTTCAGCACGGTGGTCGACGTTCGCTCGAACTCCCTGAACTCCGGGGCAACCTCGCTCGACAGGGATATCGCGATTTCCGGAGCCGCGTCGAGGATCTGCCGGCGAATCGACTGCTCCTGGCCCGGATCGTCGAAGGAGTAGAGGAGGGACACAGCAACTGCCTCGTACGCCGCCAGGTCGGCGTCGTCGAGGTCCACGACGCGATCGGCCCGACCCACCAGTGGCTCTGGCCTATCGGCGAACGGATCGTACAAACTCGGCCGGTCTTGCCGGCCGATCTCGATCACGTCTTCATAGCCTGGGGACGTGACCAGCAGGGTCCTGGCACCGGCCCGCTCCAGGAGCGCATTGGTCGCCGTCGTGGTCCCATGAAGAAAAGCATCGACTCTCGCGGCGAGCCGCTGTGACCCGGTGACGACGGCGTCGCTCTGATCCGGCGTCGTCGGCAGCTTCGCCGTCTTGATCCCCCACCCGTCCCAGGTAACGAGATCGGTGAATGTGCCACCAACATCGGCACCGATGATCCGGCCGGTCACCATTCGAGTCCCCCCGGGGCCAGCCCCGCCAGGTCCGCGATCCCCGGGCAGTGACCATGGGCGCCACGGCTATCCTCTCGGAAGATGGGCATCGAGATTTCGAACACGCCGAACCCCAACGCGTTGAAGTTCTCGGTCGGCGTCGACGTCGGCGGCCCCGCCACCTTTGTGGCTGGCAAGGAAACGGACGATCCGACCGGTGCTGCCCTCGTCGGCATCGAAGGGGTGACCAGTGTCTTCATGAGCGCCGATTTCGTGACGCTGTCCAAGATCCCCGAGGCATCCTGGGAGACGATCGCCCCCGCCGCGGCGCAGATCCTCGAGGAACGCTTCGGATAGCCGGTCCGGCAGACATTGTCACGGTGCCGATGCCATTCCCCGCGTGCATGGCGGCGAGCGTAGCGGCGAGGGTGGGACACGGGCAGCGGACGCGTGTACGGGATCTCGGCTGGTCAGTAGGCGATGTCCAGGGCGTAGCGAAGTGCCTGGTCCAATTGGACGCGCTTGGCGGGGTCGAGGTGCCCGACGCGCTCTGGGTGCTGGCGAAATCAGGGTGCGACGTCGGAGCGAAGCACAACCGGAAAGCGAGTCCCCGATGGGTCGTCGATGGTGAAAACCACCCTCCACTGCTCGCCTGAGCTGGCCGACTCGATGAGCGTTGGATCCTGGGTGAACTGCCCCGCGTACTCGAGCGCCGATGCAACGGCACCGGGAGAGGCTTCGCCAAGCCCGCGCATCCATCCGCCGATGCCGTGATCAACCGGGGCAGTGACCGGGATCGGCAAATCCCCGATCGCAGTCATCCGATCCCGGACCAGCACGATCACATCGACCGCTCGGAGCGGGCTCCGGCCATAGATCCCATCCTCGCCCTCGAAGAGGGTGCGGAACAGCACGGTCACCACAAAGCCGTCCTGGTGTTGACGGATGTCGTAGGCGCGAGCCCACTCGACGAAGGACACACGCCCGTCGCTTGTGGAGTGAGGCAGATCGGGCAGCGCCGCATCGGTAGCAAAGGCGGCTAGGAGGTCGGGAGCCGGGGACCCGTCAATGGTGAAGTAGTCGGTAACGAACCACTCGGCCCTGGCTACCGCGGCGAGCGTCGCCAGCGAAGGGTCGACCGCCATCAGGTCGGCTTCCGATAGCAGCGCCGTCGTCGTCGTGGGCGCAGCCGCCGCCTCGGTTGTCTCGGTGGGAGCGGGTAAGGGAGCGCCTTCGCCTTGGCGGTGACCTGCGAA
>JADFIY010000181.1 GCA_022566415.1 Acidobacteriota bacterium | reverse complement strand
GTGTTGCCCCGGACGCGTCTCCTGCACTCGAATCGCTAATCGCTAATATGATCGAAAAAGAAATCGACGACAGGTATCCCTCTTGCGACGAGTTGATAAGCGATATCGAAAGGGAGGTTCGTTAAGAGACCTAAACCTGCGAATTGAATTCCAGCATAAGCTGTCCCAGGAGCCTCTGGGTCTGGGTGAACATCTACCCCCACTTTTTCCAGAAGCCCAGCTTGCTCTAGAGTCTGACGTCGCCGAAGAACCGTATGCCGCACTACGGGATTATGCTCCCGGAAAAATTCCGGAGCTAGAGCCTGACTTATATTCTGTTGCTCCAGATACCCCAAAGAGTCGAACCCTTGGTTCGCAAAGAAAGAGGTATCCGCCAGGCCGAGCTGCAGACGCAGTGCGGAGAACATCGCATCTTCATTTCCCGGCGGTAGTGGATTACGCAACCATTCCCAAGCAGCCCTTTCGTCATTCGGTGGTTCATCGCCTTTCACTACCGGCAGGGCCCTTTCCAAACTTGGCCAAAGGGAAAACATTTCGTTACCTAGAACAAAGTCTGAGCCGGCGTTCAGGATTTTTAGAAGATCCCATAGATCGCCTACCTCGGTCTGAATAGGTGTCGCCGTTCCAAGCAACAAGTTCTTGGTGCGGTGGCCAATCTTAAGCATGAAGTCCATAAGATTGTTTGGTCCCCTATCCCTATCATCACCATTCCCGCCTCGGCGACGTGCCCGGTGGCGGCGCCGAGTTGTTCGATCTGGGTGTAGGCATCGTCGAGGTCGACGGCCGCAGGGTGGACGATGGCCGGGATTCCGACGGCGTCGAGGGCCGCCACCACCTCACCCGGATCGAACCCCAGCACAACCAGGTCCGCCCCGAGCGCTGCAATAGCTTCGATGTTGGGTGAAAAGCCGGTCATGTCGGTTACCGGAGCGTCCTCCGGGTAGTTCGACTGGTCATCGACGGCAGCAACCTGGTCGCCCGCCTCGATAGCGAACAGGATCTCGGTCGCGGTCGGTGACAACGACACGATCTTGGTCGGCCGCGCATCAACCGTTACCGGACCGCTGGGAGCGTCGATAGTGATCGGGAACCCAGCCGACCCGTCGGGTGCTGGGGATGTCGAGTCCAAGGCGGTGCATGCTGCAGCCACCAGGGCGAGGGCGGCGAACAGCGCCGCTGGTGTACGGATCATGGTCTCCTCCTTTACGGAGGAGACGGCATATGCGGCGGTTGGCCCCTCCTCCGAAGGCGGCGCCGCTCACCGTGGGAGAAGGCGACCTGGCTTGTCCCCTCGATGGGGCTTCACAGTTGCGGGACAGCGCCGGATTCTCACCGGACTTCGCTTCCAACACGGGGCCTGGGTGTTACACCAAGCACCCAGGAGCGTACCAGTGAGCCGTAGCGGGTGACCACTCGTCATGAGAGGCTCCGCAGGAAGATCCGGTCTCTGTCGGCGAAGGCCATTTGCGGAGCCGGGGCCCGAACGGGCCGTAGCCAAGAGCGGGAAACCAGAGGCTCCGCAGTAGTACGCGATCCGGCCTCTGTTGGCGAGTTCATTGCGGAGCCGTGGCCCGAGCGGCCCGCCGCGAAGCGGCATGAGCGGGAAACCAGAGGCTCCGCAGTAGTACGCGATCCGGTCTCTGTCGGCGAAGGCCATTTGCGGAGCCGTGGCCCGAGCGGGCCGTAGCCAAGAGCGGGAAAATGGCTCCACTTCTGCCGAGACGACCGGTCACCTATCGGTGCGCGCTCTCAACTGGAGATTTGACACCCGGCAACCGCAGGCTGCGACCCTGTAGTTCTACAGGATGCCGCCCCGGCTACCTGCCACGTGCGTGGCTCGGAAGGTGCTCACATAGGTCGGCTGAGGGCCCCGCTGAGCAGTACCGATCCCAGGATTCCAAGCGGCAGCGAACCCCAATAGGAGAGTTCCATCCCGATATTGCCGAAGAAGAGCATCAGGAGCCACGTTGCCGGGAACGTAAAGATCAGAAACGCGATCGCCGCAAACATCAGCCCTTTCAACATGTCACCCACTGTCAGCCTCCCGTCCTCATGGATACGTTCCTACGCTACCGATCAGCATCGGCGGATGCCAGTCATACAGGCCGTCCGGCCCCGAGGGCCAAGTGGCAACTCCGTCAACTCGGTACCCTGCGGGTCATGAAGCGCGCACTCAACCTCGCCGTTCTCGCTGCGGCGGCTGCAGTTGCCATCACCCTGGTCGCTTCCCGCAGAGAACGCCGGCCGCCGCCGGAAGCCGGAACGTGGGTACCGGAAGACCACGACTCATGAGGATCGCTCTCGACCACAGCACCGAGGTGGGCATGCGAACCGGGAAGCTGCTACTCGGGGAAGCGAAGCTGGAGACGCTGGGAATCGTCGGACAACCGGTTTCCGACCGCGACCCGCGCCTCCGTCGCATCGATGACCTCGAGGGCTTCGATGTCGTGGTCACCGATGACCCGGAACTCGGGATCGCCCGTCAGGCGATCGAATCGGGCGTCCCGATCGTCGCCTGGGTCGACGGCGACGACGTGGCACCGGAGGACCCGGCAGTCCCACTCATGACCGGTGCCAACCTCGCGACAGGGATCGCTCTCGCCCTGGCGGCACGGGAGATTGCTTCGGTCGGCCACCCGAGCAGTGCACTGGTCGCCTGGACCGAGCCGGGTACCCCTGTTCGCTCCGGTGAGCCGGTCACATTTCCCGATCCGGTTGGGGCGCGGTGGGGGCGGATCCGGCATCGCCATGGAATATCCACCGAAGTTGTTGTCCCCCTTGCGGGGGAATGGGCGGGCGCGGTCGTGCGCGTTTCGGATGAGCAACGCACCCGGATCCTCGGTATCGCCGACCTAGCCACCCACCTCGAAGCGCTGGCGTTGACCGCGGGGGCGGTCACGATTGCTTCGGGAACTGCTCGCCCCGGCCTGGTGCGCCCTGCCGACTACGCCGATGAGTATCTGCTCGCCGCGCTGAGGATTGGCCTGGACATCGCATCCTTCACCTCGGCCACCACCCCTTGACCCCGTAACCGGCGAGCCCCACTTGAATGGCCCAATGAAGCGGACCCTCTGGCTGCTTGCGGCTGCGGGCACATTGGTAGCGGCTTGCACCTCCACCGGATCCTCCATCGGCACCACCGACGACACCGAAGTCGCCGCCACCCAGGCGAATGCGCCGAGCACGACAACCCAGTCGGCGGCCCGAGCTATTGCCGCGCCCGATTTTCCGGCCGGGCTCGACTGGCTCAACGTCGCCGAACCTCTCTCGCTCGAAACACTTCGGGGCAAGGTCGTACTCCTCGACTTCTGGACCTACGGCTGCATCAACTGCATCCACATCATCCCCGACCTGAAGCGGCTCGAGGCCGAGTACCCGGACGAGCTCGTCGTCATCGGTGTCCACTCGGCGAAGTTCACCAACGAGGCGCAGACCGAGAACATTCGCGCAGTCATCCAGCGCTACGGCCTGGAGCATCCCGTGGTGAACGACGCCGGGTTCGCGGTCTGGGACTCCTATGGGGCCCAAGCGTGGCCGACCATCGTCCTGATCGATCCTGCAGGCAACGTCGTTGGTACCCATGCCGGAGAGGGTGTGTACGAGGTTGTCGCTCCGGTATTGGCCAACGTGGTCGCCGAGTTCTCGGCTCGCGGCGAGCTGAACTCCGAACCCGTCGTTCTTCGGCTGGAGAAGGATCGGACCCCCGACACTGTGCTCTCCTATCCGGGGAAGGTTCTTGCCGACCCTGCTAGCGACCTTCTGTACATTGCCGACACCGAGCACCATCGCATCATCGCAACTACAGATGCAGGTGAGGTTGTCGCGGTCTACGGGTCGGGGACGGCCGGCTTCGTCGACGGCACCGCGGCGCAGGCATCGTTTTTCTCGCCCCAGGGCCTCGCCCTCATCGATGAGACCCTGTACGTGGCCGACACCACAAATCACGCGGTTCGCAGCATCGACCTGGCAACGGGAACGGTCGGGACCCTTGCCGGCACCGGCGACAAGGGGTGGCCACCAGTCGGCGGGGCCTTGGCCGATATCTCGCTGGCATCACCCTGGGCCCTCGCTTCCGACGGGCAACTCCTCTACGTCGCCAATGCAGGCACCCATCAGATATGGGTGATCGACCTGGCGTCGATGACCGCCATGCCTCTTGTGGGCAACACACGCGAGAGCACCACGAATGGACCGCTGGCAGAAGCAGAGCTGGCCCAGCCCTCAGGGCTGGCGATTCGCGATGGAATCTTGTACTTCGCCGACAGCGAGTCGAGCTCGATCCGTAGCGCCGATGTTGGTTCCGCCAATGGCGTAACGGCTCTCGTCGCCGGCGCAGACGCCAGCCTGTTCGATTTCGGGGACGTCGACGGTGTCGGCAGCGACGCCCGATTCCAGCACCCGCTCGGCGTCGCCATCTACGGGGACCTGCTCCTCGTCGCCGACACCTACAACTCGAAGATCAAAACCGTCGACCCGTCCACCGGCGAAGTGGTCACGCTTTACGGGGGCGAGCAGGGTTGGAAAGACGGTGGCAATCCGCTATTCCACGAGCCAGGCGGCCTGTCGGTTGAGGGAGATGTGGCCTGGGTTGCGGACACCAACAATCACGTGATCCGGCGTATCGACCTCACAACGGGGACGACCAGCACCCTCGTCCTCACCGGGCTCGATGCGTACACCGGCGCCGGCGAGGTGACCTACGACGGTCCCGTCGTCAGCTTGCCAACGGTGGAAGCGGCCGCCGGCCCAGCCGAAATGATCCTCGACGTGACCCTCCCCGTAGGATACAAAGTCAACGAAGATGCCTCCTCGTCGCTCTTCCTCTTTGTGGAGGGGGGGATCGCCTCCTTCCCGAACGGGGATCGCATCGACCTGACCGGCACCGTGTTCCCGGTCCCGATCGGCGTCA
>JADFIY010000180.1 GCA_022566415.1 Acidobacteriota bacterium | reverse complement strand
TGGGGCAGGTCACCGTTTCGGCCTGGTAGTCAATGGTGAAGTCGTCTCGCGTGAACTGGTCGTCGCCGAGGCGGTGGTTGCGGTGCAGCGGGATCGGTTTGATCACCGCAGTGTGCTCTGCGTCTTGGAGGTCTGCGCGTACCGGACCGGACCCGTATCCCGAATCGCCGAGAATCTGAAGACCCGACGATTCGCCTTCGAGGAGTTCAACACCGACGGGTCCGTCCCCGATGTTGGCTGGGGTGAGATCACATGCAGTAATGATCCCCGTCTCAGGTTCAACCGCGATGTGGGCTTTGTAGCCGTCGCGGTAACTCGACACGGACTTGTGCATGTGACGCGTCTCTGGATCAACCGTCGAAATAACCCGGTCTTTGGCGGTGCCTTGAGCAATCCGCCACATCCCTTCGGTTTCACCAGGTTCGACATCTTGGCCGGCAACGAGAGCGAGTAACCCGACCAGTTGGGACTGATCATCATCAAGGCCGGCACCGTCCACTGCGTCCAAGATCGCAACAGCATCATTGACCAGGCCAGAGACCAGTTCGTCACGGGCAACAGGATCGTCCCATGCACAGACAGGTTTCCCACCCGACTTGTAATCATGAAAGGACACATCAACCGTGGCTGCAGTCGGGACAGCTTTCCTGACCCGACGGATCATCGACGTCAACTGAGTAACCGTGTCCTGAGTCGCCACCGCGTCATCCAACAACGTGGAATCCAACGCCCTGCGGGTCCGGTTCGTCAACACCCCCGTCTCGGAAACAACGTGACGTACCGCATCAAAGATCCGCTCAGGGGCATCTGAAGCTCGCAGCCGGTTCCGCCACAACGTCAACACGGTCGGATGGAACCCCTCATCGGTCAACGGAACGCCACAAGCGACTTTCCACTTCAGATCGGTACGGAATGCATCCACCGCATCGCGATCCGACAGACCCTCCAAAGACTGCAACACCATCACCGTTGCAACCACATCCCCCGCTACCGACGGGCGGCCACGCCGGGAAGGAAACAGATCCGAAAACATCGCATCGGGGAACAACCGGCGTCGATGCTCCCCAAGAAACGCATAAACCGAACCCACCGGGACCAGATGACCCACCACGACACCGGCATCCAACAATTCCATACCCGATTCGCTATTGCCCTGCATACCCGCAGTCTCGCCGACACGCCGCAAGAACGCGAGAACCGCGACCCCAATTAATCAGCAGTCTCCTAGACGGCGACGGCGCGGTGGCAGTGCTCGAGCCGCCTACTCCCAACCAAGGAGCCCGCCGGGTATGGGCCGACTCGCGGGGGAGGATCTGGGTCAGCGAATGGAACGCAGGGGCGGTCAGCCGCTTCGACCCCGCCACCGGGGATTGGGCGACGTGGCCCCTCCCCGGGGTTCGGCCGCAGGCGTACGCGGTGTACGTCGATGAGTTCGATGCGGTGTGGCTGAGCGACTTTGGGAACAACGCCATCGTCCGCTTCGATCCCATCACCCAGGCATTCGACGTATTCCCGCTGCCGAGCAATCCCGGCGACGTTCGGCAGATCCTGGGCAGGCCAGGGGAGGTCTGGGGCGCTGAGTCGGCTGCCGATCAGCTCATCGTCATCAGGGAGCAAACGAGCTGACGGCGCGACGTTCGACCAGTATGAGACCGAACACGACGAAAGGGCAGCGATGCGCATCGGCATCTTGACCGGTGGCGGCGACGTCCCCGGGCTCAACCCCGCCATCAAGGCGGTGGTGAACCGGGTTGTCGCAGAAGGTCATGAGATCGTCGGCATCCGCCGTGGCTGGGGTGGACTCACCCACACCAACCCGGACGATCCGAACACCGTCGAGAGCAACCTGATCCCGCTCGACCCCGGGGTGGTCCGCACCGTCGACCGGACCGGCGGCACCTTCCTGCACACCTCGCGCACCAACCCGGGCCGGGTCGCCGCAGCCGATCTGCCGGGATTCCTCACCGACTTCGATGGCGAGGGACCCCACGACTTGACCTCACACGTGCTGCGGGTCTTGGAGAGCCAGCGGATCGATGCCCTCATCCCGATCGGTGGCGACGACACGCTGTCCTACGGGTTGCGTCTCCACCAAGAAGGAGTGCGAGTGATCGCCATTCCCAAGACGATGGACAACGACGTCCAGGGCACCGACTACTGCATCGGCTTCTCTACCGCGGTGACCCGCGGGGTTCAAGCCATCCACGGCTTGCGCACGGTTGCCGGCTCGCACGAGCGCATTGCGGTTGTCGAGCTGTTTGGCCGTCGTAGCGGGGAGACGTCGCTGATCACCGCCTACCTGTCAGGGGTCGACCGGGCGATCATCTCCGAGGTGCCATTCGATCCGGACCGGCTGGCCAAGCTGCTGGTCACCGATGTAGGCGCTAACCCGTCCCACTACGCCATGATGACGATCTCGGAGGGAGCGCGGATGGCGGAAGGGGAAGTCCAACTCTCCGGCGGGGCGGACCCCTATGGTCACCGCAAGTTGGGGGGCATCGGCGCCAATACCGCTGCCGCACTCGAGGAGCTCACCGGCCGGGGAGTCCTGTACCAGCCGCTCGCATACCTGTTGCGATCGGGACCGCCCGATACCCTGGACCTTATGGTTGCCACCAACTACGCGGCGATGGCCGCCAACCTTGCCATGGAGGGAAGCGGCGGGCGCATGGTCGCTCTCAACGGCGGCAGCTATACCCACGTACCGCTCGAGGTCACCGGGGAGGGCGAAAGAAGGGTCGACGTCGACGAGCTCTATGACGCCCAGGCCTACCTCCCCAAGGTGCGCCAGGTGCTCGACAAGCCGATGTTTCTCTATTGAGGGTGAGTCGACGCCGGGGGGCTAGCCTGCTGCGATGAAGGTCTCCCATGTGATCTTGCGGGTCAGAGACCTCGAGGCATCGGTCGCCTTCTACCGCGACCTCCTCGGGCTCGCCGTGATATCGGAGAGCCCGGGTTTCGTCTTCTTCGACGGTGGCTCGATCCAGATCGCGCTCAACGCCAACCCGGACGAGCCGACCGACGAGACCTCCACCGAGGTGGCCCTCGAGGTCGAAGACGTCCACTCCACCGTCAAGGAGATGGAGGACCGCGGCATCGAATTCGAGGTACCGCTGCGCCCGGTGACCACAGCTGGCGATCGCACCCTGCACGCGACCCACTTCCGTGATCTGGACGGGCACTTATGGTCGGTCACCGGCTGGGTCTGACCTGCCGCCTTTGCCTCCCCCTGAGGGGGAGGCAAGCAGCGGCGGAGCCGCTGACGAAGGGGCCTAAGCCTCCGATCAGGTGAACGGTCGCGCTGAGCTGCGACCACCCAGCAGCGGACCGTCTGCCTCCTCCTCAGGGGGAGGTGCCGAACGAAGCGAGGCGGAGGGGGTCAGACCGTAGTCGCGACCACCGCTTGACCCCCCTCCGCTCCCTGCGGTCGGGACTCCCCCGTGAGGGGGGAACAAGACAGCAACCCGTCGCACAATCGCCAAATGCGACACCGCTGAGATAGCGCTGCTAAGCCCTCGGCGGTCCGAGGACCGGACCGCCTGCGCTCACTGCACCTTCTCGGTCGACGGTGCGTCGGTCATCTGCGTGCCGGCTTTCGAAGTGGACAGGTCGACCACGACGTCCCCGGCTACTTCGTCTCCATGCACGGCGAGCGCATAGATGACCACCACATCGAGAGCGATGATCAGGTAACCCCAACCGGGGTAGACGTTGAGAATCGAGACCGCCGTGATCAGGCTGAGGCTGGCAACGATGATCCCGACCACGCGGGCCCACATCTGCCCATACAGGGCGCCGGCGCCAACGAGGACCTGCAGAATCCCTGTGATCAAGAGGATCCAGCCCCAGGTGGTGAAGTTCAAGTAGAGAATTGAGTCGGGGGTAAACACGAGCCAATCGCTGTTGAACAACGCCGTGAGGCCGTAAATGATGTTGAGGATCCCGACCACCAGGAAGATGGTCGCCGCGAAATAGACCCATCCACTCGTGCTCATTCTCATTTTCATACTCGTAGTCATATGCCTCCCTTATCGACAGGACCTGTCCTATCCGACGGCGCACCCGGCCTCTGTGACGGTCCCGTCGGGCCTGCCTGATAGACCCGACCACCAGCCGGGGCGTTACGAAGCGGCGGGCGTGTCGCCGCCGCTACTGCTGCGATCCGAGGTCGCCCGGATGGCGCCGGCAAGGACGGCCACGCCGGCAACGATCAGCAAAACCGGCCAGATCCACCGGGTGTCGAGGCTGAAAGCGAGGCGATCGTCTAGGAAGTGGGCGGCAGCCGCCCCGACAAACAGCAACCCGAACACAAATGACAGAAGGTCAAACGAACGGTCCTTCACGGCGTCACGCTCCGATCTCGTGGAAGATCTCATCGAGGATCCCATCGAGGTGCTCCGACGATATTCCTCCGAATTGCGCCGATCCCGAGCGACGCACCTCCACCGACCCCGCGCCCAGGTTGATCTCGAGAACGAGCATCCCGTTGCCGGCCTCGGTCACCCTGGTCACGATGCCAATGCCGGTGTCATGGCGGGCGAGCAGCCGGAGTTCGCCGATACCGACCGAGGCGTCGATGTCGAGCCCGGCATCCGGCGGAAGATCGATGACTACCTCACCCGCACCCACCTCGACGAGGACGTGGACGGTCTCACCGGCCAGGTCGACCTCGCTGAGGTCGAGGCGAAGCTCTCCCGCCGCCAGCCGATACTCCGGCTGCACCTGACTGACAATGGACGGTGCGTACCGAAGCTCTCCAAATCCGCCGCTCAAGTTGACCGGCACGAAGCGAGAGAAAAACAACAGCGGGAGCAGGAGCAAGCCGACGACGACAAGGGCGATCGATCGGCCCCAGACGATACCAGCGAGCAGCCCGGCGCCGATCACCCCGATGGTCGCCGCCACGTAGTCGGCGAACGACGAATCGATCCAACCCCACGCCTCGGC